>CAMDHE010000074.1 GCA_945898095.1 Roseateles toxinivorans
CCTGGCTACTCTGGTACAACAGCACTCGGCTGCACTCAACGCTGGCATATGTCAGCCCGATGCAGTTCGAGAAAACGTGGCTTGCGGCTCAGCACAGACAAGCCAACCCATGACTCAGCTATGGGATACGGCTTCTAAGGGCAAGGTCAACCCCAGGCGTTGAGCTGCGCTGAGCTTCGATCTCGTGCGGCAACTGCAAGACGAGGCCGTAACAGCGGAGCAAACTTAGGCGGTTTATGATGAGGGATGTTCTGCCCCTCCAGAAGACAGTTGGATTGAGAAACCCCACAGGTCTTCGATTTGTGGGGTTTTTTCAATTGGGCCTTTTGTGGGCTCAAACCAGGATCAAGACAGGGACCGATATGCTGATCATCAATAAACTATTGCCTCAAGGCGCCGGGCTTGCAGCGGTGTTGCTCAAACGCGCTGGGGTGCTGGCTTTGCCCTTCGCGGCCCGGCAACATCATGAAGCGAACCTGAGCGACGGCGAGGGCAGCGAGTTGGGTCTGCGCTTGCCGGCGGGCACCACGCTGCGAGGCGGCGATGTGCTGGTGGCTGAAGATGGCTCCTTGCTGCGGGTCGAAGCCGAGCAAGAACCGGTGCTGCTGGTACGTCCTTCGCCACATGGCGGTCAAATGGCGGACCTGATGCGTCTGGCGCATCAACTCGGCGAGATGCATGTGCATCTGGTGGCTCACGATGATCACCTGTGCGTGCCCGGTGATGGCGAACTGGCGCAATGGCTGGAACGGCAAGGCTTTGCCTTGACCCCGGATCTTGCTCCCTTTGATCCGCCCGCGCTGCTGAGCCAATTGCCCGAAGTCGTGGCCCATCAGCATAGCCATGCAGCTCATGGCGGCCATGTTCATGGCCCGGGCTGCAATCACGATCATTGATCGGCCCCACAATCTCGCATGGATAAAGTCGATGCGGTAGTGATTGGAGCGGGCGTGGTCGGCCTGGCGGTCGGGCGAGCGTTGGCCTGTCGCGGCCTGGAAACCCTGGCGCTCGAGCGCGAGACCTCGATCGGCACCGGTGTCAGTGCACGCAACAGCGAGGTCATCCATGCCGGACTCTATTACCCCACCGACTCGCTCAAGGCAAGGCTTTGCGTCAGCGGCCGCAAGCTGCTTTATGCGCATTGCCTGACCCATAACGTCGCTCACAAGCGCTGCGGCAAACTGCTGGTGGCGACCGGCCCGCAGCAGCTCGACAGTTTGCGTGCGCTCGCCGTCAAGGCGGCAGCCAATGGTGTCGATGATCTGCGCTGGCTGACCCGCAGCGAAGCGCTCGCGCTTGAGCCTGAACTTGAATGCGAAGCGGCCTTGCTGTCGCCGTCCACCGGCATCATCGACAGCCATGCCCTGATGCTCTCGCTGCAAGGCGACCTCGAACAAGGTGGTGGCATGCTGGCGCTCTGTTCAACCGTGCAGCGCTTGCGCCAGGTTGTTTCCGGATGGGAACTCGATGTGCTCGCCGATGGGGTTGAAATGACGCTGCAAGCCGGCCTCGTCGTCAACGCTGCAGGGCTGTGGGCACCCGGGTTGGCTCAGCAGACCGCTGGGCTCGAGGCTGCGTATCGCCCGCAGGCCTATTACAGCAAGGGCAACTACTTTTCATTGACTGGTCGTGCGCCGTTCGGGCGCTTGATCTACCCTTTGCCGCAAACCGCAGGGCTGGGCGTCCATCTGACGCTGGATCTGGCCGGCCAAGCTCGTTTCGGCCCGGACGTGGAGTGGCTTGGCGATGTCGAAAGTCCTGCCCAACTCGAATACGAGGTCGACCCGGCTCGCTCCGAAGTCTTTTACGCCGCAGTTCGAAGTTACTGGCCAGGCCTTCCCGACAACTCTTTGCAACCCGCTTACAGCGGCGTGCGGCCGAAAATCAACGCTGCAAACGAGCCAGCTGCAGACTTTCGTATTGATGGTCCTGCCATTCACGGCTTGCCAGGGCTGGTGAATTTGTTGGGAATCGAATCGCCCGGATTGACCAGTTGCCTGGCCATTGCTGATGAGGTCTTGTTCAGGCTTGGTTGCTTGCCTGTCCCGATTGCCAGGATCCATTGACCAGCAACTGGTGCGGTTTGAAACCGGCTTTGTAGGCCATCTTGGGGCTGTCAGCGATCCAGTAACCGAGGTACAGGTGAGGCAACTGCAGCTCACGTGTCTGCTGGATCTGCCACATGACGTTGAAGGTGCCGAAACTCGCTGTTTCATCCGACTCGTAGAAGGTGTACACGGCTGATAGTCCATCGCTGAGGATGTCGAGGATCGAAACCATCACCAGTCGGCCCTGGCTGTTGGCATCAGTCGGCGCTTCGCGGAATTCGACCAGGCGCGAGTTGACCCGGCTTTGCAGCATGAACTGGGTGTACTGCTCAACACTGTCCTGATCCATGCCCCCGCCCGAATGGCGCGCTGCCTGGTAGCGTAAATAGAGCTGGTAATGTTCAAGCTGATACTCCAGTTTCAGAACATTGACCTGAAGGTCTCGGTGCTTGCGCAGCGCACGTCGCTGACTGCGCGAAGCCTCGAACTGTTCGACCGGAATCCGCATCGCCACGCAGGCGTTGCAGCCGCTGCAATAGGGTCTGTAGGTGAACATGCCGCTGCGCCTGAATCCGGCAGAAACCAGTCCGGAATAGGCATCGGCATTGATCAAATGGCTGGGTGTGGCCACTTGTGACCGGGCCTGGCGCAATGGCAGATAACTGCAGGGGTAGGCTGCCGTGGCATAGAACTGCAGTTGCGTCAGCGGGAGTTCATGCTGACTGGTCATGTTTTGCCTGCAGTTTTCAGCAACAGATCCCAAAGGGACGGACGAAAACTCCAGTCCAGTGGCGTGGGCCATGCCACGGCCTTCGTTAGATGCGTCTCGAATGCGCTGCGCTGTATCTCGGTAGCGCCGAGCGAAGCCAAGTGGCGAGTGTTCTGCTGGCAGTCGATCCAGCTGATTCCATGCTTCCGGCATAAACAGATCAAAGCCGACAAGGCGATTTTTGACGCATCGGTGCGCCGCATGAACATCGATTCGCCAAAGAACATCCGACCCAGATTGACACCGTAAAGCCCACCGACCAGTTCGCCATCGATCCAGGTCTCGATACTGTGCACAGCACCATGCGAAGCCCATTGCAGATAAGCCTCTTGCATTTCGGGCAGGATCCAGGTGCCGCCCTGGCCGTCGCGCGGCATGTCGGCACAGGCAGCCAAGACCTCCGGCAGGGCGCTGTCGACCCGGATTTCGCAAGCGGGATCAAGGCTGAACTGTTGCAGCGTTTTACGCAGAGAACGCGAGATCTTGAAATTCCTGGTCTGCAGCACCATGCGCAGATTCGGCGCCCACCAGAGCGGCGGCTGCTTCGCTCCATACCATGGGAAAATGCCGCTGGAATAGGCTTGACGCAGCCGATCCGGACTTAGATCGCCGCCAGCAGCCAGCAGCCCCGGAGCATCCGAATCAGGGCCCAGCGCTTCGGCTGTCGGCGGAAATGCCAGCGAATCATTGGAAAGCCAGGGAATCATTTCTTCATCGTAGCCTCAAATTCATGATCACCATCTACGGCATTCCCAATTGCGACAGCGTAAAACGCGCCCGGACCTGGCTCGAAGGTCAGGGCCTTGCCTATCAATTCCATAACTACAAGAAATCCGGCCTGCCCGAGCCCGACTTGCAACGCTGGCTGGCCGAGCTAGGCTGGGAGAAATTGCTGAATCGGGCCGGGACGACGTGGCGGCGTCTAGACGATGCAGCCAAGGCCGAGATTTGCGATGCAAGCAGCGCTGCGATCTTGATGCGCGCTCAGAGCAGCGTGATCAAACGGCCGATCGTCGCCTGGGCCGATGGCAGCTTGAGCATCGGCTTTTCGCCGGAGTTGTTTGCCTTGCACGCCCGCTTGTAGGGCGGTATTTGCACCTGATTTGTGCTACCTGGTTCAGTTTGGTGCAAATCCCTGTTATTTCTGCGCATCTTTTCGGGCATTGATCTTGCTGAATAGGTGCACTCGATCCCAAGTCGGTGCACGGTTGCGCTTGGCTGAGTCGGACGAAATAACGTGCAAGAGACAGCAATGGAAAACTTCAAGCAAAGCGCCGATGCGCTCTTCATCCTGCTTGGCGCCATCATGGTGCTTGCAATGCATGCGGGTTTCGCCTTCCTGGAACTCGGCACGGTTCGCAAGAAGAATCAGGTCAATGCGCTGGTAAAAATTCTGGTCGATTTTTCGGTCTCGACCATCGCCTATTTTTTCATCGGCTACACGGTGGCCTACGGGACGAATTTTTTCATCGGGGCTGAAACCTTGGCTGCCAAGAATGGCTATGAATTGGTCAAGTTCTTTTTCCTGCTGACCTTTGCTGCAGCGATTCCTGCGATTGTCTCGGGTGGAATTGCCGAACGCGCACGATTCGGCCCGCAATTAGCAGCCACGGTCGTGATCGTCGGACTGATTTACCCTTTGTTCGAGGGCGTGGCCTGGAACCAAGCATTTGGTGTCCAGCAATGGTTGAAGCATCAATTTGGCGCCGAGTTTCATGATTTTGCCGGCAGTGTGGTTGTGCATGCGGTCGGCGGTTGGATCGGCCTGACCGCCGTGCTGTTGCTCGGGCCGCGCTACAACCGCTATCGCAAGGACGGCGCAATCAGCGCCCATCCGCCCTCGAGCATTCCATTCCTGGCGCTGGGCGCCTGGGTGCTGACGGTCGGTTGGTTCGGCTTCAACGTGATGAGCGCGCAGACCTTGGACAAGATGTCCGGGCTGGTGGCGGTCAACTCGCTGATGGCCATGGCCGGTGGCACGCTGGTGGCCACCGTGATGGGTCGCAACGACCCCGGATTCTCGTATAACGGGCCGCTCGCCGGGCTGGTCGCAGTCTGTGCCGGGTCTGACCTGATGCACCCGATCGGTGCCCTGGTCGTCGGCGGCGTCGCCGGAGCGATCTTTGTCAAGCTTTTCACCCTGACCCAGAATCGCTGGAAGATCGACGATGTGCTGGGCGTCTGGCCCCTGCATGGCCTTTGCGGCGCGTGGGGCGGCATCGCTTGCGGCTTGTTCGGCCAAACCGAATTGGGTGGCTTGGGCGGCGTCAGCCTGGCCTCGCAACTGCTCGGCACGTTGGCCGGCGTCACCTGGGCCCTGGTCGGTGGATTTGCCGTCTACGGTTTGCTGGGCAAGTTCGTCGGACTGCGATTGAGCCAGGAAGAGGAATTTGACGGTGCCGACCTGAGCATTCACAAGATCGGCTCGACCCCGGAGCATGAAAGCAGCTGGTAAGCTGGCGGGCCTTCCGCTTCAGCGTAGATTTCCATGTTCACAGGCATTGTTCAAGCGGTTGCCATCGTCACCGCCAGCACCGATCGGCCCGGTCTGCGCAGCTTCAAGCTGCAATTCCCAGCCCATTTTTGCGATGGTCTGGAAATCGGCGCCAGCGTGTCCTGTGATGGCGTCTGTCTGACGGTCACAAGTTTGGTCGGGCCTGACGCGGCCGAGTTCGACGTGATGCAGCAGACCTTGTCATTGACGACGCTGGCCGAATTGGCACCAGGCAGTCGCATCAACGTCGAGCGCGCGGCACGCGATGGCGCTGAAATCGGCGGGCATCCGCTGTCGGGCCATGTTGATTTCATGGCGACTGTTGCCGCAATACGCCAGCCCGAGAATAACCATGTGCTGCGGTTGGCCGTGCCGCAGCCATGGATGCGCTATATCTTTGCCAAAGGCTATATCGCGATCAATGGCGCGAGCCTGACCGTTGCCGAGGCCGATCGCAAGGACGGTTGGTTCGAAGTCTGGCTGATTCCAGAAACGCTGCGTATGACCACCTTCGGCGAGAAGGAATCCGGCATGGCCATGAATATCGAAATCGAACGACAAACCCAGGTCATTGTCGATACGGTCCGGGATGCAGTTGAGGAAAGACTCGGACCTTTGCTGCCGGCGCTGGAGAAGATGCTGGCGACGAGCGGGCAGTCGTAAGAAACATGTCCTCGGTTTGATGGCGGTCCTACCTTGCCTTGAGCCCTTTCGACCTGAATTCGCCCTGGAATATCAGCGCGATATTTGCCCCTCAAAACAGGTTCAAAGTCGAACAGGCGCTGCGCGAGGAAGTCGTGCGTGCGATCAGGGATGGCTCCACTGCCAAGGAGCTGGCAAGCGGGCAACAGGGCTTGCTGAATCAGCGCCGACTCGCCCGTGCCCAGGACGCCGGGCTGACAGCATCGCTGGCCAACAACCTCTACCTCGGCAGGACGCAATCGAGGTCGCAGCAGGTTGATCGGGAGATTGCCGGCCTGAGCCTGGAACAGGTCAGCAAGGCCTTGCGAAAATACCTGTTGCTGGACGACTTCCAGCTGATAGTTGTCGGCGATTTCAAGTCGGCCCTCGAGGCGAAAAGTTCTCCCTCGAAAGGGTGATCAAGGCTGTGGATATCTTGGCCCACAAGTTCGCCAAGCGGCGCCGTTGCTGGCTTGGCGGGGTATGCACAAAAAACAGGCAGGCTTGGATTTTCGACCCTGGCAGCTGCGGAGACCGGCCCCGAGGTTCAGCGAAGCTCTCGATACAACCGGGTCATGAACCCCTTGCTTCAGCTTGACATTGCGCAAAGTCGATCACCCCCGCTTGGCAGACATTGGCTCACAACTGTTTTTCAAGCCAAATCGTGGAATCTGTCAGCGCCCGTCATCCCGTTCGAGAGAACCTTCGCAGCTATGCCCGCGACAGTCTGCGCCTTGACGCGCCAACAGCTGCAGTTCTGGGTGTTGTTTTGGGTGATCCCAAACTGGCAGCTGATGAATTGCATGCGCTGCAGAGTCTGGCGCGAACACGCTGGCTGACTGCGGGCGAACTGGTCTTCGAGATCGGTCACGAAGCCTCTGACCTGGTTGCGGTGCTGCAGGGTACCGTCGGGCTTGGCAGAGTTAACCACGACCGTCAATTCCAGCTTGAGCGGGCAATTCACGGGCCGCAATGGCTGGACATCAGCAGCGTCTGGCTCAGCAATGGCCATCTGCAGGATGCCCAAGCCTTGGGACCGGCATTGCTGCTCGAGTTATCGCTGTCCGGCTTTGAGCGGCTGTTTGTACGCTTCCCGGATATGCGCGACCGCATGCTGAGGGCGATGGCGCAAGCGATCCAAAGCCTTACCGGCGCGACCCATGACCTGATGGCCAAGGACGCGCAAAAGCGTCTGATCACCTTCTTGCTGCAGCGGTCAGCGGCAGGCGGTGCCGATGTCGCGCTGAGGGAACGCAAGCGCGAGCTCGCGGCTCAACTGGCGATCACGCCGGAAACCCTGTCGCGTCTGCTGCGTCAGCTGATCAGTGCCGGTCTGATCGAGGTGAAAGGTTATTCGATCAAGTTGATCGACTCGGCGGCCTTGCAGCGCCTGCTTGGGCCTTGAGCCCGGTGCCGATGCCCAGCCAATGTTCCAACTTGCTTGGATCCTGACGCAACGAGTCGCTGTTGCCTGAATAGACCACCCGGCCGCGTTCCAGCACCATCGCTTGCTCGGTTAGCGGCAGGATCTGATGGGCATGCTGCTCCACCAGGATCACCGCCATGTCACCCGACTTGAGCGTCTGTCCGATGATATTCAGCAGGTCCTGCACGATCAAGGGCGCGAGTCCTTCCAAAGGCTCGTCCAGCAGCAACAGCTTCGGGTTCAGCATCAAGGCCCGGGCGATCGCCAGCATCTGCTGCTCTCCGCCCGACAGTTGATTGCCCATATTGGCCTGGCGCTCCTGCAGGTGCGGAAACATCGAATAGATGCGTTGCAGATGCCAGGGGCCCGGCCTTGCCGCGACGGTCAGGTTTTCCTGCACTGTCAACGAAGGGAAAATGTCACGTTCTTGCGGCACCCAAGCCAGACCTTGTTCGGCCCGACCATGGGCCGGGATGGCGGTCAGGTCTTGACCGGCAAAGTTCATCCGGCCTGATTTGAAGCGGGTGGCACCCATCAATGTGGCGATCAAGGTGGTCTTGCCCATGCCGTTGCGGCCCAGCAGTGCCAGACTGCCTCCGGCATCGAGCTTGAGCGAAATATCTTCCAGCACCAAGGCATCGCCATAGCCAGCGCAGACCTGTTCAAGCCGCAGCAACTCAGCCATCGAGTGACACCCCCAGATAGACTTCCCTGACACGCTTGTCGGCAGCGATCAGCTCCGGCTTGTCCTCCGCCAGCAAGGCGCCATTGACCAGCACTGAAATCCGATCGGCGAAGCGGAACACCAGGTCCATGTCATGTTCGATCAGCAGGATCGTGACCGAGCGCGGCAGCTGTGCGATCGTCTCGAAGAGTTCGCGACTTTCACTCGCCGGCACGCCGGCTGCTGGTTCGTCAAGCAGCAGGACCGTCGGTCGGGCCGCCAGCGCCAGGGCGATCTCAATCAGCCGCTGCTTGCCGTAAGCCAGGCTGCGGGTCGGTTGATTCAAGACCTCGCGCAGGCCCAGGCTGCTGAGTAGATCGGCGGCTTCGTCGACGGCGGCCTGATGATCGCCGACCGGCCGCCACCAGTTCCAACCCCAACCCATGCGCTCACAAACAGCCAGCGTCACCGACTCGAGCGCGCTCATGTCGGCAAACAGCTTGTTGATCTGGAAGGTGCGCACCAGACCGCGTTTGACCCGCTGGTGTTGCGCCAGATGGGTCACGTCTTCGCCGTTCAGGATCACTGCGCCGGCATCGGGTTCGAGAAAGCCGGTCAGCAGATTGATCAAGGTGGTCTTGCCCGCGCCGTTGGGGCCGATCAGGGCATGGCGTGCGCCTTGTTCGACGCTCAGTGACAGATCGTTGGTGGCGACGAACCCACCGAATTTCCGCAATAGACGGCGAGTTTGCAGCGCGGGCTTCATGGCGATCTCCTCAACCAGCCGCGCAGGCGCAGCAGCATGCCGATCACGCCGTCGCGGGCGAACAACACGATCAAGACCAGCAGCGCGCCAAGCCAGAACTGCCAATATTGCGGATTCATGTTGGAGAGGAAATGGTGGGCTGTCATGAAGACCGCGGTGCCGATCAATGCGCCGTACAGGCAGCCAGCGCCACCCAGCACCAGCATCAGCAGCAACTCGGCCGAACGTGAAAACGCCAGCACGTCGAGCGACACGAACTGGGTGGTCTGCGTCAACAAGGCGCCTGCCACGCCAGCATAGGCAGCGCTGAGCGTGTAGACCGCGACCAGCCGGCCATGCACCGGCGCACCGATGGCCGGCATGCGGCCGACATTCTGCCGAATGCCCTGCAGCGACAGACCGAAGGGGCTGTGCACGATCCGGCGCGCCAGGAAGAACAAGGCGAACAGCACCACAACGCTGTACCAATACGCGGTCTTGCCGTAGAGGTCAAAGTTGAAATAGCCCAGCAGCGGCTTCACTTCGATGCCCTGTAGTCCGTCCACGCCACCCGTCAACTCGGTCAATTTATTGGCGGCCTCGTAGAGCATCATGGCCACGCCCAGCGTCACCATCAGCCTTGTCAGGTCGGTGCCGCGCAGGACCAGAAAACTGCTGACAAAGCCGCCGCAACCGGCGATCAAGGCGGCGACCAGCAGACCCAAGGTCGGGTCCCCCATGCCATGCGCCGCCATCAGCCCTGCCGCATAGGCGCCAAGCCCGAAAAAAGCCGCCTGACCCAGCGAAACGATGCCGGCATAGCCGAGGATCAAATCGAGCGACAAGGCGAACAAGGCGGTGATGGCGATCTGCGACAGCAGTGACAGGCTTTTCGGAAAAATGAAATAGGCTGCCAGCGGCAGCAGCCAGAAGGCGTACTCCCAGCGTTGCCAGTCAGCGGCACGCCGCAGTGGATCAAGTTCGGAAGGATCGAGCTTGTTCGACATGTCTAGCTGAGCAACCGGCGGTTGAAGAGCCCTTGCGGCCTTGCGATCAGCATCACCACCATCACCACATAGATGACAAAGGCACCGAATTGCGGCAGGTAATACTTGCCCGCAACATCGCACAGCCCGAGCAGCAGGGCGGCAATCAAGGAGCCCTTGATGTTGCCGCTGCCGCCCACGGCCACCACGATCAGGAAATAGACGATGTACTTGACCGGGAAGCCCGGGTCCAGACCGAGGATTTCGATCCCCAACGCACCGCCCATGCCCGCCAGGGCCGAGCCAAGCGCAAAAGCCATGGTGAAAATTCGTTCGACATTGATGCCAAGCCCGCGGGCCGCGCGCGGGTTGTCGACCGCCGCACGCAACTGGGCACCAAAGCGCGTATTCGCGAGCAGCCATTGCAGGCCCAGCGCCAGGGTCAGCCCTACCGCGATCAGGAACAAGCGGTAGATGCCGACATCGAGTCCGGAAAAATGTAGCTGTCCGCGAAGAAACTCAGGCAGCACCATCGGTTGCTGCTGCGCGCCGAAGAAGTAATGCGCAGCGCTGATCGCCATGAAGTTCAGGCCGATCGAGAACAGCACCTGGTCCAAGGGCGAAGCGGCATAGAGGCGTCGGTACAAAAGACGCTCCAGCAAAACACCGGCCAGCGCAGCGACCAGCGCGGCCAATGGGATTGCCAGCAAGAAGGGCAGGCCATAGCGCGACAGCATCAGCGCGCAGACATAGCCACCGAGCATGGCGAATGAACCATGGGCCAGATTGACGAAATTCATCAAACCCAGGGTGACCGACAGGCCGACGCTGATCAGGAACAGCAGCATGCCCGAGGCAAGGCCATCAAAGATGATGGTCATGGCATTGTTCTCTGAAGTATTTTGAAAGGCGTGCGAGCAAAGCCACACGCCTGGCTGATCACGGTTTGCCGGGATCCCTGACCTCATTCACCTGGTCGAATTCGACGTTCTGCAATTGATTGCCAACTTTCTCGACCCGGCGGATGTAGACGTTTTGAATAATGTCGCGGGTTACCGGGTCGATGCTGACCGGTCCGCGCGGGCTCATCCACTTCAGTCCCTTGGCCGCTTCGACGAACTTGTCAGCATCGGCATTGCCGCCGGTTTTCTTCAAGGTTTCGGCAATCAAGCGCATACCGTCATAGCCGCCCACAGCCATGAAGTTGGGACGATCGTTCGGATAAGCTTTGAGATAGGCTGCAGTGAAAGCCTGGTTTTCAGCCGATTTGTGGGCCTGCGCATAGTGGAAGGAGTTGATCACGCCGAGCGCTGGCTCGCCGATCGAATCAATGACGTCCTCGTCGGTGAGGTCGCCGGTGGCAATCAGCTTGATGCCGGCTTGGGCCAGCCCGCGTTCCTGGAAACCCTTCATGAAGGCAATGCCCATCTCTCCAGCAGGAACGAACAGGAACACAGCGTCCGGTTTGGTGTCCTTGACTTTTTGCAGATAGGGCGCGAAATCAGGATTCTTCAACGGAACCCGTACTTCGCCGACGATTTCGCCGCCGGCCGCGCTGAAGGTTTTCTTGAACTGACCTTCGGAATCATGGCCCGGGCCGTAGTCGGCGACCACGGTGAAGACCTTCTTGATCTTGTTCTTGGCCGCCCATGTCGCCACCGGTGCAGTGATTTGGGGCAGCGTCATCGAAGTACGCACGATGTAGTTCGACTTGGTCGTGACGGCCGACGTCGCGGCATTCATCACCACCATCGGCTTTTTCGCTTCATTGGCGATCGGTGCCACGGCAAAAGCCGATGGCGTCAGCCCGAAGCCGGCCAGAATATCGACGTTGTCCTGGATCACCAGTTCCTGCGCCAGCCTCTTGCTGACATCGCCGGCCGTGCCTGGTGCATCGTCCTTGAGGATGATTTGCACCTTGCGCCCGGCGATGGTGTCGCCGTTTTGTGCCAGATAGAGTTTGATGCCGTTCTGGATCTGTTTGCCATAGGCGGCATACGGGCCGGTCATCGGCAGCACGAGGCCGATTTTCAGATCGGCTGCTTGTGCCGCCCATGCAGTCGCCAGCCCCAGGGCCGCCGCCACGATGCTTTTATTCAGATGTCGCATGTCTTGGTCTCCGTTTGTTGTCGCTCGCAGAATACTTGGTTCCGGATCAGTCGCAGTGGCTCCAGAAAAATTTAGCTGGACTCCCTTGAACTGCACGGAATCGCATTCTGCTATAACTGCCTGCCCAATGCGCTCGCCCGGCCGATGAATCTCAAGCAACTCGAATACTTTGTCCGCGTTGCCGAACCCGGCAGTTTCACCAAGGCCTCGGCGATCGTGAATATTGCCCAGCCGTCAATGGCAGGATTGAAACTGAACGTGGCCCTGGAGGCTTCGGGCATCCAGTCGATTGTGGAATTGGTCGAGGCAGGGCACGGCTATGGCGTCCTCGAGCAAACTGCGCTGGCGGCATCCGGCCGGCCGCAGCAATTCAGCCTTAGACCGCTGACCAAGCCCGGCTTGACCAGCACCTTGTTTTTGGCCAGGTCGGCGCATAAGCCCAGCACGCAGCTGACTCTGCAGGTACAGCGCCTGCTGCAGGACCTGCTGCTGTCGAGCGCTCAGCCCAGCCATGCCGAGTTGCGATAACTACTAGTTATCCCCTGCCGCTAGGCCGCATCAGCCAAAGGCGGCAAAATCGCCACAAATCAACCCGGGAATCAGCTATGCAATCCCCAGTTCCCTGTCTTTTCATGCGCGGCGGCACATCGCGAGGGCCGTATTTTGTCGAATCGGACTTGCCGGCCGATCCGGCCAAGCGCGACCGCGTGCTGCTCGCGGTGATGGGTTCACCCGACCGGCGGCAGATCGACGGGCTTGGCGGGGCGCATCCATTGACCAGCAAAGTCGGCATCGTTCGCAAGAGCCAGCTACCCGGCGTCGATCTGGATTTCCTGTTCGCGCAATTGCAGCCGGACCAGGACAGCGTCGACACCACGCCCAACTGCGGCAATATGCTCGCTGCCGTGGTGCCGTTCGCGCTGGAGCGCGGCATGGTGCCGGCGCAAGGGGATGTGACGACCTTGCGCGTGCTGACCTTGAACACCGACATGCAGTGCGACATCACGGTACAGACGCCCGGGGGACAGGTCAGCTACGAAGGCGATGCGCGCATCGACGGCGTACCCGGGACTTCGGCGCCGATCAAGATCAACTTCCTTGATACTGCCGGATCGGTGGCCGATTGCCTGCTACCGACGGGCAAGGTGCTCGACCTGATCGAAGGCATCGAAGTGACCTGCATCGACAACGGCATGCCGCTGGTGATCTTCAAGGCCAGCGCGGTCGGGCGCACCGGTTATGAAACTGTCGAGCAACTTAACGCTGACCAGGAATTGAAGGCCCGCATCGAGACGCTGCGAATTGCCTGCGGCCATGCGATGGGTCTCGGTGATGTCAGCAGCAAGAACTACCCGAAGATGACCTTGATCGCGCCGCCGCGCAGCGGTGGCAGCATCTGCACTCGCAGCTTCATCCCGCATCTCTGCCATGACGCGATCGGCGTACTGGCCGCGGTGACCGTCGGCACCGCTTGTGTGCTCGAAGGCAGCGCAGCCCAGGGTGTGGCGATGGTGCCGGCCGGACTGGCCAAGACGATCTCGGTCGAGCATCCCACTGGAGAATTCAGCGTCGAGCTCGAGATTGATCCGAAAAATCCCGAAAACGTCGTCAGCGCCGCGCTATTGCGCACGGCAAGATTGATCATGCGCGGCGAGGTGATGGTGCCTGCCGCGCTGTTGAAATGACAAAAAGGAAACAAGACATGAGTTTGATCATCGATTGCCATGGCCATTACACAACGGCGCCCAAAGCGCTGGAAACCTGGCGCCAGCGGCAGATCGCCGGCATTGCCGATGCCAGCCTGATGCCCCGGGTCAGCGATTTGAAAATCAGCGATGACGAACTGCGCGAAAGCATCGAACAGAACCAGTTGCGGCTGATGAAGGAGCGCGGCTCGGACCTGACGATCTTCAGCCCGCGGGCCAGTTTCATGGCCCACCATATTGGCGATTTCCAGGTGTCGAGTACCTGGGCGGCGATCTGCAACGAGCTCTGTTTCCGGGTCGCGCAGTTGTTCCCCGACCATTTCATCCCGGCTGCGATGCTGCCGCAAAGCCCGGGCGTCGATCCGGCGACCTGCATTCCCGAACTGGTGAAATGCGTCGAACAATATGGCAATGTCGGCATCAATCTGAACCCCGATCCTTCGGGCGGGCATTGGACCAGCAAGCCACTGTCCGACCGGTCCTGGTATCCGATCTACGAGAAGATGGTCGAGTACGACATCCCGGCGATGATCCATGTATCGACCAGCTGCAATGACTGCTTTCACACCACCGGCGCACATTATCTGAACGCCGATACGACGGCTTTCATGCAATGCCTGACCAGTGATCTGTTCAGCGATTTCCCGACGCTGAAGTTCATTATTCCGCATGGTGGCGGCGCCGTGCCTTACCACTGGGGGCGTTTCCGTGGTCTGGCCCAGGAGATGAAAAAGCCGCTGCTGAAGGACCATCTGCTGAAGAACATATTCTTTGATACCTGCGTCTACCATCAGCCCGGCATTGACCTGCTCACCAAAGTGATCCCGGTCGAGAACATCCTGTTCGCCAGCGAGATGATCGGCGCGGTGCGCGGCATCGATCCCGAGACCGGCTATTACTACGACGACACCAAGCGCTATATCGAAGCGTCGACGATCGTCGTTGGGGACGACCGCCACAAGATCTACGAGGGCAACGCGCGCCGCGTGTTCCCGCGCCTCAACGCCGCTTTGCAAGCCAAAGGACTGTGACCATGCAGATGAATCAACTCGGCGTTGTGAAACGCAATATCGTCCGGGCTGACAAGGCCGCCGTGGCCAAGCTCGCCCGTTTCGGTGTTTCCACCATCCACGAGGCGATGGGTCGCGCCGGGTTGATGAAGCCTTATCTGCGGCCGATTTATACCGGCGCCAGGATGTGCGGCACGGCCGTGACGGTGCTGCTGCAACCGGGTGACAACTGGATGATGCATGTGGCGGCCGAGCAGTTGCAGCCCGGCGACGTGGTGGTGGCAGCTTGCACCACCGATAACGATGACGGCTTCTTCGGCGATCTGCTGGCCACCTCGTTCCGCGCCCGCGGTGCCCTGGGTCTGGTCATCGACGGCGGCTGCCGCGATGTAAAAGACCTGACCGAGATGGATTTTCCGGTCTTCAGCCGTGCGGTGCATTCGAAGGGCACGATCAAGGCGACGCTGGGCTCGGTCAACATCACCGTGGTCTGTGCCGGTGCGATCGTCAACCCCGGCGATGTGGTGATTGCGGATGCTGACGGCGTGGTGGTGGTGCCGGCGCAGATCGCACAGCAAGTGGCCGATGCGGCCGAAGCGCGCGAGGCGCTGGAAGGCGAGAAACGCGCCAAGCTGGCGGCTGGTGTGCTGGGCCTGGATATGTACAAGATGCGCGAGCCGCTGGAAAAAGCCGGTCTGAAGTACATCGACTGATGGCCATGCACACCCACCCTGAAACTTGGAAAGTCGGCATCGTCGGCTACGGCGAAGTCGGGCGCATCCTCGCCGAGGACCTGCGGGCGCAAGGCCTGGCGGTCGCCGCTTATGACCTGAAACTTGCCAGCCCGCAGGCGGCAGCGCTGCTGGAGCATGCCAGCCAGCATGGCGTCACGATCGCTGCATCGCATGCCGAATTGGCAGCGCAGGCCGATTTGATCGTCAGCGCGGTCACCGCAAGCCAGACCCTGGCCGTGGCCCGGGCTTGTGCGGTCAGCATCCGGCCGGGAACCTGGTTCCTCGACTTCAATTCGGCTTCACCCGGCGCCAAGATCGAAGCCGCAAGCTTGATCGAGGCGGTGGGCGGCAGCTATGTCGAAGGTGCGGTGATGACTTCGGTGCCACCGTACCGGATCAAGGTGCCGCTGCTGCTCGGTGGGCCGCTGGCTGAGATTTTTTGTCTCCTGCTGAACCAGCTTGGTTTTGCTGCCAAGGTGGCCAGCAGCAAGCTTGGTGTCGCTTCGGCCACCAAGATGTGCCGCAGCGTGATGATCAAGGGGCTTGAGGCGATGGTGATCGAAAGCTTCACCACCGCGCGGGCCTATGGCGTCGAGGACGCCTTGCTGGCCTCGCTGACCGAGACCTTCCCGTCGATCAACTGGGAACAGCAGGGGGGCTACTTTTTCCAGCGTGTGATCGAACATGGCCGGCGCCGCAGCGAGGAAGTCCGCGAAGTGGCGGTCACCGTGCGCGACATCGGCCTGAGCGCCTGGAGCGCTGACGGCACCGCTTTGCGCCAGGCCTGGGTCGCCGATCTGGCCGACGCCGGTCTGTTCGGCAACAAGGGCGAGGCGGGTTTTGCCCGCAGCGCGGACTGGCGGGTGGAAGCCGACCGCATCCTGGCGCAGGTCAAAGAGGGAAAGACTCAATGACGGAATTCCAGAAAACCCCGGGCTGGCTCGATTGGTATGCGGGCCCGGCCAAGCCGACTTTCAAGCTGCCGGCGGGATCGGTCGATGCGCATTGCCATGTGTTCGGCCCGGGTGCCGAATTTCCGTTTGCGCAAGAGCGCAAATACACGCCTTGCGACGCTTCCAAACAGCAATTGTTCGCGCTGCGCGACCATCTCGGCTTTAGCCGCAATGTTGTCGTGCAGGCGACCTGCCATGGCGCCGACAACAGCGCGATGGTCGACGCCTTGCGACATTCGGGCGGCAGGGCGCGGGGTGTTGCCACGGTCAAGCGCAGCATCAGCGATGCCCAGTTGCAGGAACTGCACCAGGCCGGTGTTCGCGGGGTCAGGTTCAACTTCGTCAAACGCCTGGTCGACTTCACGCCCAAGGATGAGTTGCTGGAGATTGCCGGCCGCATCGCCAAGCTCGGCTGGCATGTGGTGATCTATTTCGAGGCGGTCGATCTGCCCGAACTGTGGGATTTCTTCAGCGCTTTGCCGACCATCGTCGTGGTTGACCATATGGGACGACCCGACGTAGCACTTCCGGTCGACGGTCCTCAGTTCGAGTTGTTCGTCAAATTCATGCAGCAGCATCAGAATGTCTGGAGCAAGGTCACTTGCCCCGAGCGGCTCAGCCTGACTGGCCCGAAAGCCTTGGCCGGTGAGCAGGCCGCTTACCGCGATGTGATCCCGTTTGCGCGGCGTATCGTCGAGACTTTTCCGGACCGCTGCCTCTGGGGTACCGACTGGCCGCACCCGAACCTGAAGGACCATATGCCAGACGATGGCCTGCTGGTCGACTTCATCCCGCAGATCGCAACCACGACCGCGTTGCAGCACAAACTGCTGGTCGACAACCCGATGCGGCTGTACTGGCCAGAACAGGCAGCCTGATCATGGCACTCGACAAACCCTATCTCGACGTGCCCGGCACGACGATCTTCGACGCCGAGCAATCGCGCCTCGGTTACCACCTGAACCAGTTCTGCATGTCGCTGATGAAGGCCGGGAACCGTGCTCGCTTCAAGTCGGATGAGCGGGCCTATCTGGATGAATGGCCGATGACCGAGGAACAGAAGCAGGCAGTGCTGGCGCGCGACTTGAATCGCTGCATTGCCGTCGGCGGCAATATCTATTTCCTGGCCAAAATCGGCGCGACCGATGGCAAGAGCTTCCAGCAGATGGCCGGCAGCATGACCGGCATGAGCGAAGTGCAATACCGCGACATGATGATTGGCGGCGGACGCAGCATCGAAGGCAATCGCCATATCGGCGAAGACGGCGACGCACAAGCACATCGGCAGCCGCAAGGGCAGCAGAAAGTGAATTCATGAGCAAGGCCAGAATCAGCGCCAGCGTCTATACCTCCCATGTTCCGGCGATCGGCGCCGCACTCGATCTGGGCAAGAGCAGCGAACCCTATTGGCAGCCGGTGTTCGCCGGCTACGAGTTTTCCAAAAAATGGATCAAGCAGAATCCGCCCGACGTGATCCTCTTGGTCTTCAACGACCATGCCACGGCTTTCAGCCTGGACATGATCCCGACTTTCGCCATCGGCACGGCCGCCTCGTTCACACCGGCCGACGAGGGCTGGGGGCCGCGTCCGGTGCCGGTGGTGCAGGGTCACCCGGAACTGGCAGCGCATATCGCCCAATCGGTGATCCAGCAGGACTTCGACCTGACGATCGTCAACAAGATGGATGTCGACCATGGCCTGACCGTGCCGCTGTCGCTGATGTTCGGCCAGCCCCTGCAATGGCCTTGCCCGGTGATCCCGTTTGCAGTCAACGTGGTGCAATATCCGGTGCCCAGCGGGCAGCGCTGTTTCAATCTCGGTCAGGCGCTGCGTCGTGCGGTAGAAAGCTTTGACAAGCCTTTGAATGTGCAGATCTGGGGCACCGGTGGCATGAGTCATCAGTTGCAGGGTCCGCGCGCGGGGCTGATCAACAAGGTTTTTGACAATGCCTTTCTGGATCGCTTGATTGCTGATCCAGCCGGCCAAGCGGCAGTGCCGCATATCGACTATGTCCGCGAGGCAGGCTCTGAAGGCATCGAGTTGGTGATGTGGCTGATCGCACGCGGCGCGATGAGCGATGTCGCTGGCGGCAAGGCGCCCGAAGTCCTGCATCGTTTCTACCATGTGCCTGCATCGAACACAGCGGTAGGCCATTTGATTCTGGAGAACCCGTTGTGAAACCGATCAAGATCGCACTCGCCGGCGCCGGCGCATTCGGCATCAAACACCTCGACGGCCTCAAGCTGATCGACGGCGTTGAAGTCATCTCCTTGGTCGGACGCGACCTCGGCAAGACCCGCGAGGTTGCCAGTCGTTACGGCATTGCCCATGTCAGCGCTGACCTGGCCGACAGCCTCGCACTGCCCGAAGTCGATGCCATGATCCTGTGCACGCCGACCCAGATGCATGCCGAGCAGTCGATTGCCTGCTTGCGCGCTGGCAAACATGTGCAGGTGGAAATTCCGCTGGCAGATTCACTCGCCGGTGCGCAGGCTGTGGTCGAGCTGGCACGCAGCAGCGGTCTTGTGGCGATGTGCGGTCACACGCGGCGCTTCAATCCGAGCCACCAATATGTGCACCAGCAGATCGTTGCCGGCCAGTTCAATCTGCAGCAGCTCGATGTGCAGACCTATTTCTTCCGCCGCAGCAATATCAATGCCCTGGGCGAAGCCCGCAGTTGGACCGACCACCTGCTCTGGCACCATGCCGCGCACACGGTCGACCTGTTCGCCTACCAATGCGGATCACCGATCGTCAAGGCCAATGCGCTGCAAGGCCCGATCCACCCGGTCCTGGGCATCGCGATGGACATGAGCATCCAGCTGAAAGCAGCCAACGGTGCCATCTGCACGCTGAGCCTGTCCTTCAACAACAACGGGCCGCTCGGTACCTATTTCCGCTATATCGGCGACAGTGCGACCTATCTGGCGCGCTACGACGACCTGTTCACCGGCAAGGAAGAGAAGATCGATGTCAGCCAGGTGGCGGTGTCGATGAACGGCATCGAATTGCAGGACCGCGAATTCATCGCAGCGATCCGCGAAGTCAGGGAGCCCAATTCAAGCGTGACTCAAGTCCTGCCTTGCTATCAGGTGCTGCATGATTTGTCGCTGCAACTGCAGGCTTGACTTGCCACCAGCTTGGCAACAAGCGGCGCACTTCGCCGCGCAGATAGCGGTCGTCCATCAGGTACAGGCTGCCTTCGTCGCTTGAGCTGCGGATGACCCGGCCGGCGGCCTGCACGACTTTTTGCAGGCCCGGGAACAAATAGGTGTAGTTGTAGCCACTTCCCATCAACTTTTCAATCCGCAGCTTGAGCTGTTCGTTGATCTTGTTGACCTGGGGCAGACCCAGCGTGGCGATAAAGGCACCGATCAGGCGTTTGCCTGGCAGGTCGATGCCCTCGGCAAAGGATCCACCGAGAACGACAAAGGCGATGCCGCAACTCTGCGGGGTCAAGCGCTGCAGAAATTCCTGCTGTTCGGCCTCGCTCATGCGGCGCGTCTGTTTCCACAGGGTGATCTGCGGATAGCTCGCCTCGAACAGCGTTGCGGCTTGCTGCAGATAGTCATGGCTGCTGAAGAAGGCCAGATAGTTGCCTGGTTGCGATTCAAATTGCTGCGCCATCAAGCTGTTGATCGCCGGCAGCGAAGCCTGACGGTGCGCGTAACGGGTTGAGATATGGGAAGCGACCTGCACCTGCAACTGTGCGGCTTCGAAGGGTGAGTCGACCTCGACCCTGACCGAGTCTTCGGGCAGCCCGAGCATGTCCTGGTAGAAGTCTCCCGGTTGCAGGGTGGCCGAAAACAGCACGGCCGAGTGGGCTGCGGCAAAGCGCGGTTTCAAAAACGGCGCAGGGATCACATTGCGGATGCATAAGGTCGACGAAGCCCGGCCGAGGCCGGCCGGCTCCAGGCTCAGATCGCACAGCGCGTGGTCGTCAAACAACTCGGCCAGCCGGGTGAAATGCAAGGCTTCGAAGAAGAAGGTCTGCATTGCCGGGTGCAGTTGCGTCGGATAGTCGACCAGATACTGGCTGATGGCGCTGCAAGCTTGTTGCAATGCGCTCAGCAGCTTGGCGGGCAGGGCGGTGTAGACCTGATAAGGCAAGCTCTGCGCCTTGTTCAAAGCATTCCAGTTGCGCTGCAGGCGCGCCAGTGGCAGCTTCAATTCGGGCGGGGCGGCAGTCTTCACGGCCCGCAAGCTGGTTTGCTGCAGCTCGGCCGAATACATCTTGCGGCCGCGCTCGACCAGGTTATGCGCTTCATCGACGAGCAAGGCAACGCGCCATTGCATGGACTGGGTCAGGCCATGCAGCATGGCGTTGAGGTCAAAGAAATAGTTGTAATCGCCGACCACGAGATCGCACCAGCGGCTCATCTCCTGGCTCAGGTAATAAGGGCAGACCTGATGCGTCAGCGCCAGTTCGCGCAAGGCCGCGCGGTCGAGCATGCCGGAATGAAGGCTGATTGCGGCGCTGCGGGCCTGCGGCAGGCGGTCGTAAAAGCCTTTTGCCAGCGGGCAGGAATCGCCATGACAAGCCAGCTCCGGGTGTTCGCAAGCCTTGTCGCGCGCTACCAACTCGAGCGTACGCAGCGGCAAGCCGGGTTCATGCTGCTTGAGTAACTTGACTGCGTCGAGCGCCAGCGCGCGGCCCGAAGTCTTGGCAGCCAGAAAGAAAACCTTGTCGATGGCCTGGCCGGGGCAGGCCTTGAGCAGCGGGAAAATTGTCCCGATGGTCTTGCCGATGCCGGTCGGCGCCTGCGCCATCAAGCTGCGACCAGCGACAGCGGCCCGGTACACCGCAGTCGCCAGCGGGCGCTGGCCGGTGCGGAATTCAGCATGCGGAAAGGTCAGCGCGCTCAGGCCGCAGTCGCGCGCCGCCCGGTGCGCCAGTTCCTGTTCGGCCCATTGGGTGAAGCGATGGCATTGAGCTTCGAAAAAAACCTGCAGGTCGGCCGCGCTATGGCGTTCGCGCAGCAATGTTTCCTGCTGGGTGCCGATGTCGAAATAGACCAGCGCGAGCTCGATTTCGGTCAGACCGAGCGTGGCGCATTGCAAGGCGCCATAGATCTTGACCTGCGCCCAATGCAAATGCCGATGGTTTGCGGGCAAGGTCTCGAGCCGGCCCCGGTGGGTCTTGACTTCCTCAAGCCGCCTCAGAGCCGGGTCGTAGCCATCGGCACGGCCGCGCACCAGCAATTGCCCGCAACCGCCGCTGAGGCTGACTTCGCTCTGGTAACCGGCGCCGCGTCGCGCGGCAACGATGGCATGGCCGGCAATGCCTTCCAGGGCGCTCGGGCCGGGGGTGAAGCGCAGGTCGAGATCGCCTTGCTTGGCGGTGAATTCGCACAGCGCACGCACGGCGACCTGGTAAGGCTTCAAGGCGCACCCAAATGGGCCTGCACATCGTCGAGCTCGAAGCGCAGCGGCGCGGCCTTGGCCAGCGCCAGCCAGACTGCAAAAGGCAGGGTGCAGGATTGGTGGCGGGCCGGCCGCAGCAGCTCAAGCCGGCCATCCTCGATCTCGCCATGCAGGACCCAGACACCGAAGCTATCGGGAATTTCCTGCACCTCGGCGATGCCGGCCGGGAAGACGTAATAGCATTCGCAACAAAGCCATTGGTAGGACTCGCGCTTGGCGGCATGGCGCAGGTCGGACAGCAGATCAGCCCGGCTGGCCTTGATCTCATGGACGACTGGCTGCAGATAGGCCTCGACCGAGGTATTGCGCACCGAAAAAAGATCGGGCCTTGCGATTCGCCAACCGGCCTTGAGCGCAGGTGGCGCTGCCTCGCTGCTCAGAAGGTCAGCGCAGGGCAGGGCGATCGCTTCGGCACTGGCTGCCAAGGCGGCACGCAGCGACAGTTCGCGCCAGACAATCCGGCCGCCGGCCACCAGTTCCTTGGCCAGCCGCTCACCCAGCCGATCATGTTGACTCAAGGCGCGCTGATTACGATGGCGTGCCTGAGCCAGCAACTGGATTCCTGAGTCGGTCAAGCGCAGCGTCTGTTGACCGGCTTGATGGTCCACCAAAGACACCCATCCCGCTGCCAGCAGGTCGATGTCGGTCGCGTCGTGACTCGGCCAGCCGCCCGAGCGCCAGATCTTCATCAAGCGGGTCAGCTGGCTACGTCCCGGCAAAATGGTTTGATGGGTCTGCATGACTGTACAAGTTTACAGTGTTGCCGCTTGCCGGCCTCTCCTTGTCACAGATCAAGACCGGGCCTGGATTCAAGCCTCAAGATGACGAAGCCAATTTTTCAGGCGTCGCCATGTACAAACATCTGCTTGTTCCCCTCGATGACACCGCGCTGTCTTCAGCCAACATCATCACTGCGGTGGAATTGGCGTCGAGGCTCGGCGCACGCAT
>CAMDHE010000075.1:0-22060 GCA_945898095.1 Roseateles toxinivorans
CGCGGCCGGTGGTGAAGACATGCAGATTCATGCCGGCAGCCAGTTGCAGCGTGCCGCAGATGAAGTCGCTGGCCGGCGTGGCGGCATAGCTGAGCCCCTTGACCTTGAGCTTTTCGCCCGGCGCCAGCACATGGCTGATGGCGGCTGAACCCGACTTGACGATCGACCCCATCGCCTTCTCGACGATATTGGACAAGCCGCCCAGCTTGTTGCCCGGCGTGGTGTTGGCGCTGCGATCGACCTTGCCGCGCTGCAGGTAAGCGTCGTACCAGGCCATTTCACGGATCATCGCTTCGGCCACTTCGGGGCTGCTGGCCCTGGCGGTCAGCTGCGCGATGCCGTCGCGCACTTCGGTGGTTTCCGAGAACATCACGCTGGCGCCGGCACGCACCAGCAGGTCGGTACAAAAACCGACGGCCGGGTTGGCGGTGACGCCCGAAAAAGCATCGCTGCCGCCGCATTGCACGCCAACGACCAACTCGCTGGCCGGCACGGTCTCGCGTCGGCGCGCGTTCAGGCGTTCGAGATGAGGCCTGGCATTGGCGACGATCTTGTCGACCATCGACATGAAACCGATATGGGCATCGTCTTGCAGACAGACGACATCGAGAGCCGCCGGGCCGCGTTCATCGGCGATGGCGAATGATCCTGGTGGCAACAGTCGCTCGGGCTGCAGCTTCTCGCAGCCCAGGCTGACCACCATCACCTCACCGCCGAAATTGGGATTCAGGCTGATATTGCGCAGCGTGCGGATCGGGATCTCGGCGCCCGGCGCGTCGATGGCGACGCCGCAGCCATAGCTATGCTCGAGCCCGACCACATCGTCGACCTGAGGGAATTGCGGTAGCAGCTCGGCCTTGATGCGCTGCAGCGCGAAATCGACCACGCCGGCAACGCATTGCACGGTGGTGGTGATGGCCAGGATGTTGCGCGTGCCGACCGATCCATCGGCGTTGCGGTAGCCCTCGAAGGTATAGCCTTGCAGCGCCGGCATTGGCGCCGGTTTGATCGTGGCGATCGGCAGGTTATCGAGCCCGCGCGCCTCGGGCATGCGCAACAGTCGCTCATGCACCCAGCTACCGGCCGCAATGTCCTTCAGCGCGTAGCCGATCGGGATGCCGTAGCGCAATACAGCAGCATCGGCGGCCAGGTCGACCAAGGCCACCTTGTGCCCTTGTGGCACGCGGTCGCGCAATTGCAAGCCGGACGTCAGCACCACGCCAGCGGCGAGTCCGCCGTCATTGGCCACGATCGCCACATTGTCGAGTTCATGCATGCTGATCGTCAGCGGCGATGAGTTCATCAGCGTGTCTCCATCAGCAGGCAGTTGCCCGCAATAGTTGGTCTTGTCGCCTTGGTGAGTTGGCATCGTGACTTCCTGGACCGATGCAAATGAGCAATTTCCGTTCGCCCTGAGCCTGTCGAAGGGCGCGCCTCGGGACGAATTGCCTGCTTCAGCCCTGGGCCACTTCATGCTGGCCCATCAGCTCGAGCGCCTTCACCAGCGCCGAATGGTCGAGCTCAGCCATGCCATTGGCAGCGCAAACCTGCATCAACTGGGCCGCGCCGGCGGTCTGCGGCAAGGCCAGGCCGAGCTCGCTTGCGCCTTGCAATGCCAGGCCCAGATCTTTCTGATGCAGCTTGATGCGAAAGCCCGGGGCAAAGGTCCGTTTGATCATTCGCTCGCCATGCACTTCGAGGATGCGGCTGGCCGCGAACCCGCCCATCAGCGCTTGCCGAACCTTGGCCGGGTCGGCGCCGGCCTTGCTGGCGAACAGCAGCGCTTCGCTGACTGCGGCAATATTCAGCGCCACGATGATCTGGTTGGCCACCTTGGTGGTCTGGCCGTCGCCATTGCCGCCAACCAGGGTGATGTTCTTGCCCATTTTCTCGAGCAGTGGCAGCAACTTCTCGAACACGGCTGCAGCGCCGCCGCACATGATGGTCAGGCTGCCTGCTTTGGCGCCGACCTCGCCGCCGGACACCGGCGCATCGACATAGTCGGCGCCCAGCGCGTTGATCTTCAGCGCGAATGCCTTGGTGGCCATCGGCGAGATGCTACTCATGTCGACGATCACCTTGCGCGGACTTTGGCCGGTCAAGGCTGAGGCAATGCCATCAGGGCCGAACAGGACCGCTTCGACATCGGGTGTGTCGGGAACCATGATGAAAATCACCTCGGCCTGGCGGGTCACTTCGGCCGCATTGGCGCAGGCTTGCGCCGCCGAGGCCGCAATGCTCTCGGGCAAACGGCTGCGGGTGCTCACGAACAAGGGGTGGCCTGCATTCAGCAGGTGCAGTGCCATGGGTGCGCCCATGATGCCCAGGCCGATGAATCCGATCTTCATACTGTGTTCTCGATTTGAAATCGTGATTGGGAATCAGTAGCCGCTGCTGGCTGCGGGCGGCGGATTTCCCGCGCGCATCGCAGCCATCACTTGCTGCGCACCGGCGATCATCAAGCGGGCATCGGAACTGACGGTGACGAACTGGAAGCCTTTGGCGATGCGCTCGAGCGCTTTGCCGGTCGATCCGTTGTGGATTCCGGCCACCAGGCCATGGGCTTTAGCGCGGGCCAGGATATGGTCAACCGCCTCAGCGGCGCGGGGGTCCAGATCGTCGAAAGTCGGCGTGCAGCCCAGCGCCAGCGACAGGTCCGAAGGGCCGATGTAAATCGCATCGAGGCCCTCGACCGACATGATTTCGTCCAGGTTATCCAGGGCCTGGGCGGTTTCGATCATCGCGAAGGTGACGATGGTGTCATTGGCGTGCTTGGGATAGTCGGCGCCGCTGTAGAGCAGCGCCCGCACCGGGCCGAAGCTGCGCGTGCCGCGCGGCGCGTAATGGGTCCAGGCGACAAGTTTTTGGGCGTCTTCTTTGGTGTTGACCATCGGGCAAATCACGCCATAAGCGCCCGCATCCAAGGTCTTCATCAGGATGCCGGGCTCCAGCCAAGGCACGCGCACGACCGGCACCGTTGGCGTGGTGCTGATGGCCTGCAGCATGGGCACCATTGCGGTGTAGTCGACAACGCCATGTTGCAGGTCGATCGTCAAGCTGTCCCAGCCCTGGTGGGCCATGGTTTCGGCCGAAAAGCTGTTGCCAATCGCCAGCCAGCCGTTGACCACGGCACCGCCGGTGCGCCAGATTTCTCGCAGTTTGTTGGGTCGCATGATGGGTTTCCTGTCAGGATGGGATGAGGTGAATCTAACGGTCCAGCGCGGCGCGCTTGGGGTTGAAGGTCCAGCCGGGAATCAGGTATTGCATCGCCATGGCGTCGTCGCGCGAGCCCAGACCATGCTGGAGGTAAAGCTGATGCGCTTTCTCGACTTCGACCATGTCGAGCTCGATGCCCAGGCCGGGTTTTTTTGGCACTTGCACATGGCCGCCGATGATCTGCAGCGGCTCCCGGGTCAGGCGCTGACCATCCTGCCAGATCCAGTGGGTGTCGATCGCGGTCACGCGCCCGGGCGCAGCGGCGCCGACATGGGTGAACATGGCCAGCGAAACATCGAAATGGTTGTTCGAATGCGAACCCCAGGTCAGGCCCCAGTCGCGGCAGGTCTGCGCCACCCGCACCGAGCCGGCCATGGTCCAGAAATGCGGGTCTGCCAGCGGAATGTCCACGCTTTGCAGCGACAGCGCGTGGGTTAGTTGGCGCCAGTCGGTTGCCACCATATTGGTCGCTGTCGGCAAGCCGGTGGCGCGGCGGAATTCGGCCATCACTTCGCGGCCCGAATAACCGTCTTCGGCGCCGCAAGGGTCCTCGGCATAGGCGACCACGCCATGCATGTCGCGCATCAGGCGGATCGCATCCTGCAGCAGCCAGCCGCCGTTCGGATCCAGCGTCACCCGGGCTTGCGGAAAGCGCTCGTGCAGCGCGTGGATCGCTTCAACTTCCTCTTCGCCGCGCAACACGCCGCCCTTGAGCTTGAAGTCATTGAAACCATAGCGTTCGCGCGCCGCTTCGGCCAGCCGCACGATCGCCTCGCTCGACATGGCTTTTTCATGCCTGAGGCGCGACCAGGCATCAACGGCATCGGCCTGGCTGGCATAGGGCAGATCGGTCAGCGTCCGGTCGCCGATATAGAACAGATAGCCGAGCATCTCGACCGCATCGCGCTGCTGTCCTTCGCCCAGCAAGGCCGCCACTGGCAGGTCCAGGTGCTGACCCAGCAAGTCGAGCAGCGCCGATTCGATCGCGGTGACCGCATGGATCGTGGTGCGCAGGTCGAAAGTCTGCAAGCCGCGCCCGCCGCTGTCACGGTCAGCAAAGGTATGCTGGATGCGCTGCAGCAGACCGGCATGGGCACCAATGGCCTGGCCGACCACCAAGTCCCTTGCGTCCTCGAGCGTCTGGCGGATCTTCTCGCCGCCCGGCACTTCGCCAACGCCGGTGCGGCCAGCGCTGTCGGTCAGGATCAGCAGGTTGCGGGTGAAAAACGGCCCATGCGCACCGCTCAGGTTGAGCAGCATGCTGTCGCGTCCCGCAACCGGGATCACCCGTAGCGCGGTGATCTTCGGAGTCGACGAATCAAAGGAAGAAGGCAAGACGCTGGCCTCAGTCTGCCGTGATCTTGCCAAGCTCGATCACCTTTTTCCAGCGCGCGAACTCGGCAGCCTGGAAGACGGTGAATTGCTCGGGTGTGTTGCCGACAATTTCGAAGCCCAGCTCCAGCAATTGAGCTTTGATGACGGGATCGTTCAAGCCGGCGACGACGGCGTCGCGCAGTCGGTTCTTGATGTCGGCCGGCAGGCCCTTGGGCGCGGCGAAGGCCTGCCAGGATTGCACATCGGCGCCCTTCACGCCCTGCTCGTCCAAGGTTGGCACATCAGGCAACAGCGGTGAACGCTTGGCGCTGGACGTGGCCACGGCACGCAGTTTGCCGGCCTTGATCTGTGGCAGCGCGGTGTTGATGTTGATGAAGGCTGAATCCACCTGGCCGCCAAGCAGATCGCTCATCGCCGGGCCGCCGCCCTTGTACGGGATATGCAGACCATTGGTGCCGGTGACCTGCCAGAACAACTCGGCCGTCAGGTGGTCGCTGCTGCCGTTACCGGAGCTGGCAAAGCTCATGCTGCCCGGCTCGGCCTTCAGCTTGGCCAGCACATCGGCCAATGTCTTGAGTTTTGAAGCTGTTGGCACGCACAGCACATTGGGCGCTTGCACGGCCACGGTGATGTAGTCGAGATCTTTCAGCGCGTCATAGGGGACGTTCTTGAGCAGATGCGGACCGATCACCAACGGTCCCAATGAGGTCACCAGGATGTTGTAGCCGTCGGGCGCGGCGCGCTTGACTGCCGCCGTACCGACCGAACCGCCAGCACCTGCCTTGTTCTCGACGATGAAGTTGCCACCGAGCTTTTCCTGCAGCTTGGGCGCCAGGGTGCGGGCGATCAGGTCGGTCGATCCGCCGGGCGGGAAAGGCACCAGCAAGGTGACCGGCTTGGTCGGCCAGGCTTGAGCTTGGGCGCCGCCAGCGCAGGCCAACGCGAGCAAGAGGGTTGTCAGCAGTTTTTTCATGAGGTCTCCAGTAAAGGATGGGGGCATGGGGTCGCCGAGCTCTGCCAGGCGGTCAAGGGTGAATTCCTGCGGGGTCGCCGATACAAACGGTAGCGCTACCAATCGCGCCTTAAATGGTAGCGCTGCCAATGTTGGCGATCAAGTCTTGCGGGCTAGGTGTTTTCCCTGATCAACTGCTCTTGCGGTCGATGATCGAAAAGCCGATGTCGATGACGCGCTGCTCGACGCTGCGGCCTTCCGCGCGGTCGACGATGAATTGGGCGGCTTGGCTGCCGATGGCCGAACCGTTGATACGCACGGTGGTCAGCGCGGGGTGCAGATCGGCGGCGAATTCAAGGTCGCCGAAGCCGACGATCGCCAGCCGCTCCGGGACGGCGATGCCGCTGGCCTGCGCTTCGGTCATGACGCCGAGTGCGAGCAGGTCAGAGCTGCAGAACAAGGCGTCGATGTCCGGCCATTGGCGCATCAGCAAGGCCAAGGCGCTGCGCCCGCTCTTCAGCGTGGTCGGCGCAGGAACTATCTGCACTCGTACCGGCTCCAGGCCAAGTGCCAAGGCGGTGGCCTGGAAGGCGTCGAGTCGGCGCCTTGCCCTTTCGTCGTCGCCAGTCACCATTGCGAAGCGGCGGCGGCCCTTGGCATGCAGAAACTGCGCTACCGCCCGGCCCACTTCGACATGGGAGAAACCGACCAGCATGTCGATCGGGGTTGGGGTCAGGTCCCAGGTTTCGACGACCGGGATGCCGGAAGCCAGCAGCTTCCTGCGGCCATCGGCCGAATGCATGATGCCGGTCAGCACAATGCCATCGGGTCGGCGCCCGATGATCGTTTCGAGCAAGGCGTCTTCGCGTGTCCCGTCGTAGCCGGCCTGGCCCAGCATCAACTGATAGCCGCGCGCTGCCAGCGCTTCGGTCAGCGACTGCACGGTCTCGAGAAATACCGGGCCGGAAATCGTCGGCACGACGGCGGCGACCAGGCGACTGCGGGTCGATGCCAGTCCGCCTGCCAGCAGGTTCGGCACATAGCCGGTGCGCGAGACCGCGTCGGCGACTTTTTTGAGGACTTCAGCCGAGACCTGGGTGGGATTGTTCAGGGCCCGCGAAGCGGTGATCGGCGCAACGCCGGCCAGTTTGGCCACGTCGTGCAAGGTTACTGCACCGCTGCCGCGCCGGCTTCTGCGGGGTTGAATGGCATCGCTGGTCATGCTGCATTCTACGCAGATGGCAGCGCTACCGTCGAGCTTTGCGAGAATCGATTCCTGGCCGGTTGTGATGCGGGCGGTCGCGCGTTCCGCTCCTCTACACTGGGCGCATGACTCAAAGCATCGCATTCATCGGTGGCGGCAATATGGCCAGCGCCATCATCGGCGGCTTGTTGCGCGCCGGCCGGCCTGCACATTCGATCATCGTCGTCGAACCGTTCGAGCCGCAGCGCCAGCAGTTGCAGCAGCAGTTCGGCCTGCAAGCCTTGCCAGCGGCCGATGCCAGCCTTAGCGCTGCCGGCCTGCTGGTCTGGGCAGTCAAGCCGCAGTTGTTCGCCCAGGCCGCAGCGCCATGCGCCGGGCAGATCGGGCAGGCGTTGCAGTTGTCGGTGATGGCCGGCATCCGCAGCGACCGGATCGCCAGCCTGAGCGGCAGCGAGCGCGTGGTGCGCGCGATGCCGAACACGCCGGCCTTGATCGGCCAGGGCATTGCCGGTCTGTTCGCCCGCTCTGCGGTGTCGGCTGCAGACAAGGAACTGGTCGAGGAAATCCTCACGCCAACCGGCAAGACGCTTTGGGTCGAGCGTGAAGCCGATCTGGACGCGGTGACCGCATTGTCGGGCTCGGGTCCGGCCTATTTTTTCTACATCGTCGAGGCGATGATTGCCGCCGCGGTCGAGATGGGCCTGAGCGCCGAGCAGGGCCGGGAACTGGCCTTGGCGACTTGCGGCGGCGCGGCTGCCCTGGCGCAGGCCACGACCGATTCGCCGACGCTGCTGCGCGAACGCGTGACCTCCAAAGGCGGCACCACCTATGCGGCAATCAGCAGCCTGCAGGCCGATGGCGTGGCTGCCGCGGTGCAACGCGCAGTGCTGGCGGCACAGCAACGGGCCCGCGAACTGGGTGACGAATTCGGCGGCTGAGGCAGGGCTACGCCTTCCTGAACTCTCGAATGAAATGCACCCTTACCCCCGAGAACATCAATATGTTGAAAGCCAGACAGTGGGCTCAAGCCCTGACCCTCGCCCTGAGCGCCTTGGCCCTCAACGCCGCCATGGCGCATGGCGCGGCCAAACCCCAGCATGGCGGGGTAGTGCAGGTTGCCAGCGACATCAGCTTCGAGCTGGTACAGCGGGCCGAAGGTGTTGTGATCTATCTGGTCGACCATGATCAGCCTCTGAGCTCGGTGGGCATCACGGGCAAGCTGACGGTGCTGAACGGCGCCACCAAGATCGAGGCTGAACTCAAGGTTGCGGGCGACAACAAGCTTGAAGCCAAAGGCATCAAGGTCGACAGTGGCGCCAAACTGGTGGCCAGCTTGAGCAATGTGAAAGGCAAGACGGTCACAGTCCGTTTTGCGATCAAATGAGGCGGCCGATTTCGCTCACTGCCGGCTTGGCGCTAGGCCTTGCGCTGCTCGGCGCTCAAGCGTCGGCCGAGCTGATCGAGATTGAGTGGACCGGGGCCGGGCGCTTCGAGCAGAGCCGGACGGTGGCTCCGGGCAAGTTCCTCGAAATCTGCGGCAAGCTGAACAAGGCGCAACCGGTCAGCTGGCAGTTCAGCGCCGGGCAGCCGATGAACTTCAATATTCATTTTCATGAAGGCGAGAACGTCACCTATCCGGCCAAGGTCGAGGCCGCCACCGCGGCGGCCGGCCAACTGAAGGTCGCCTCCGAGCAGGACTATTGCTGGATGTGGTCGAACAAGTCGAACCAGGCGGTGGCGCTCAAGCTGAGCTTGAGCCGCTAGGGATGCTCTGCATAACTCAACGCGAGCTGGTGCAGCGCGGATCGGGATGGGATGCAAGGCGCATTTTGCGGCCAATAGCGCGTGCTATTGGCAATAAATGCAACGCCGCAGACCGCCCGAGGCAGCACTTGCACAAGCCGAGAGGGGTTATGCAGAGCATCCCTAGCTTTGCTGATCGACGCTGCAGCTGCCGGCGCAGCGGTGAACTGACGCGGGACTTCGGCGCCATTGAACGGAGTGAAGTCAGACCCGATCCAAGCGGGTGCTGCTGCGCGTGGCTTGCGGTCACTCATGAAGAACGAGCGTCAGGGATGCTCTGCATAACTCAACGCGAGTTGGTGCAGCGCGGATCGGGATGGGATGCAAGGCGCATTTTGCGGCCAATAGCGCGTGCTATTGGCAAGAAATGCAACGCCGCAGACCGCCCGGGGCCGCGATAGCACGAGCCGTGAGGGGTTATGCAGAGCATCCTCAGTGGGCGGCCTCTATCTGAATCGGCTTCATGATTTGATCGTTCAACGATAACTTTGGAACACGCTCGCACTGCCGCCTTGGGCCAGCAAGAGCACGTCGTAAGGGGTCTTCTGGCCGCCGTATTCGGGACCGTCCATGCCCGGCGAACCCAAGGGCATGGCAGGTACGGCCAGGCCGATGGCCTTGGGACGTTGCTTGAGCAGGCGCTTGATCTCGCGAGCCGGCACATGGCCCTCGATCGCATAGCCGCCCACCAGTGCGGTGTGGCACGAACCGTATTTGATGTCGACGCCCAGCTTGGCCCGTGCGTCGGTATTGCCCTCAGACACGACCCTGGTGCGGAAGCCGTTCGCCTCCAGATGTGCGATCCAGTCCTTGCAGCAGCCGCAGGTGGGTCCCTTCCAGACTTCGACCATGGGCTTGTCGGCTTTGGCCATGACGAGTGGCGCTGCGGTAAGCGCGGCAAACGCGGCAACAAACTGGCGTCGCTGGAGTTGGGATGGAATTTTCATCGTGTACCTCATGAATGAATGAATGAGTGGGCGCATGACTTTTTGCGGAACAGCTGACAAGGGAGCACCTCGGGTGCGTTGTGTACGGCTCAGGGACGATTGGCATCGCGCTTAGCGGCGCGGCAGATGTCGCTCAAGCGAGCGCTGTCCTGGGCGGTCGTTCGATGCCGCGGGCAAAGACATGCTCGTAGGCAATCTCGACGCTCGTCACCAGCGTCAAGCGGTGAGACAGCGCATGGATCAACGGCATCTGCGCCGTGATCGCCAGCGTTTCGCAGCAAGGCGAGGAGGCGTTGCACTGGCTGTGCGTCGATCCACTTTTTGCCGCGTCCTTGACGGCAGCCTCATCGCAACAGGCGGCGTCAGGCTGCGAGGCGGCAACTGCACCGTCGCCAAATACGTGCGATTCATGCTGATGAAGCGCCAGATCGTCTTGATGCGTGATGCATCGAATCAAGCCGGCCTGCGCGGCAAATCCCTGCAAGGGAAGCGCCAGCGCCAGCAGGCAGCTCAAAGTGATCTGCAGAAGACGGGACATCGGAAAATTCTAGTTGAGGTACGCGTTCAACGCGCTCGCAAAGCTCACCTTGCCGACCCATTCAATTGACTTGTGTCATGACAATCGGTCGCGCATGCCAGGTCACGTTCGCTGGAATACGCACAAGGCGCGCGTGACATTCCCCAGGTTCTTGATCCGGCGTAAAGGCCGTCAGTTTTTGTTCGGCTGCCTTTTGTCCCTTTGGCTTACCGGATGGCCGCGTCAGCGCAGACCCAGATCCAGCGCGATGCCAGCGAAGATCGCAAAACCGAGCCAATGGTTGCTGCGAAAGGCCTTGAAGCAGCCGTCGCGGCTGCGGCTGCGGATCAAGAAGTAATGCCACAGCGCCTGCAGCGCCGCCAGCGCGATGCCGGCGAGGAAGATCCGGCCCAGACCGAGGCGCAGGCCCAGCGCGGTCCAGCCCGCCAGGTGGACGGCATAAAAGCCCATCACTGCAGCGACGTCGAAGCGGCCCAGCGTCAGCGCCGAGGTCTTGATGGCGAGGTGAATGTCATCGTCACGATCGACCATCGCGTATTCGGTGTCATAGGCCAGCACCCAGAACATATTCGTCAGCAGCAGCGCCCAGGCCGACAGCGGCACGGCGGCGTTGACGGCGGCCAGACTCCACTGCGTGCCCCCCAGCGCGGCTGAAAATGCCATCGGAATGCCGAAGCTGAAAGCCAGCCCCAGCACCGCCTGAGGCATCGCCAGCCAGCGTTTCGCATAGGGGTAGAGCAATGCCACCACCAGCGCGGCGAAGGACAGCGCAATCGTCGGCGCATTGGTCGTCAGCACCAGCAGGAAGGCCAGCAGCGCGAGCATGGCGCCAAAGCGCAGCGCTTGCTTGACGGTCAAGGCGCCGCGGGTGACGGGCCGGTTGGCAGTGCGCTTGACATGGCGGTCAAAATCGCGGTCGGCGACATCATTGACGCAGCAGCCGGCCGAACGCATCAGCACCGTACCCAGGCAAAAAACCAGCAGCAGATGCCAACCCGGCCAGCCATCGGCGGCGATCCACAACGCTGCCAAGGTCGGCCAGAGCAGCAGCAGCCAGCCGGCTGGCCGATCCCAGCGGATCAGCTGCAGATACAGGCCGATTCGGCCGCGCAGGTCGGCGCTCATGGCCGTCGACGGCGGCATGCCGCGGTCATACGGCAAGGCCATGCTTGCCCAGCAAACGCAGGCGTTGACCGGGCTGAAAATTGATCCTCGCGGGGTCTTGCTGCACCGCTTGCAGCAGCCGCTGGTCCATCACCCGGAACCAGAGCGGCGGGATATAGGCCAGCACGAACATGCCGAAATAGCCGCTGGGCAGTTGCGGCAGCTGGTCGAATTGGCGCAGCGATTGATAGCGCCGCAGCGGGTGCGCATGGTGGTCGGAATGGCGTTGCAGATGGAACAGCACCCAGTTCGAAAACAGATGGTTGCTGTTCCAGGAATGGTGGGGCTGGCAGGCCTCGTAGCGGCCCTGGGCATTGCAGCCACGCAGCAGACCGTAATGCTCGACGTAATTGGCCGAGGTCAGCTGGAACCAGGACCAGAACGACACCCCAATCAGGAAGGGCAGCGTCGGCCAACCCAGCCAGGCAATCAGCGAGCTCCACAGCAAGAGCGTCAGCAGGGCCGGCTGGAGGATTTCGTTCTGCAGCGACCAGACCGGCAGACCCTGGCTGCGCAGACGGCCGGCTTCAAGCAGCCAGGCGCGGCGGGCGGCGCCGGGGATTTCGCGCACCATGAAGCGATAGATGCTTTCACCCATCCGCGCTGAGGCGGGGTCGAGCGGCGTGGCCACATCGCGGTGGTGGCCGCGGTTGTGCTCGATGAAAAAATGCCCATAAGCGCAGAGCGCCAGCACGAGCTTGGCCAGCCAGCGTTCCACCCGGCTGCCTTTGTGGCCGAGCTCATGGCCGAGGTTGATCGAAAAGCCGCCGACCGCACCTCCGACCAAGCCGCAAGCCAGCAACCCATGCCAGGGCAGATCATGACGCGCGACGAACCAGGCGCAGAAAATAAAGGCAGCCCACAGCACCGGTACCAGCGCATAAGTGATGCGGCGGTAATAGGGGTCGGCGTCGAGTTGCGGGACCGCAGATTCGGGCGGGTTGCTTGTGTCTTCGCCCAGCAGCCAGTCGATCAGCGGCACGATTGCGTAGACAAAAATCGCCGGCAACCAGAGTGTCCAGAACGCACCCGTCAGGACCAGCAAGGTCGGTCCGGCGCCAACAGCCGCAGGCAGCAACAACGAGAGCAGCCAGAGATAGCGTTTTTTATCGACGAAGTGAGTGCCTGCTCTTGAATTTTCCATGCTTGCCGAAATGGTTTGAATGACTGCGGACTTGCTGATCAACTATGGGCGACAAAGGGCTTGACCCGGGCCAGCAGGTTCTGCGCATAAGCTGCAGTTTCCCCGACCGGAGCGGCATGTTCCAGCGCCGATCTTGCGAGACCTTCGCCAGCGCGCAGCAACATCACCCAGCTCGCCAGGTATTGTGCCGCCAGATCGCCGCCGGCCGTGGCCACACCACCGCGGGCGTGGAAGGGCAGGTCAAGCACCCGCACGCCGGCTTCGAGCAGCCAGGGCCTTGTCGCCGGGTCGGTGCTGGCCGGTTGGTCGCCGAGCAGGCCGAGCCTTGCCAGCAGCAGCACGCCCGACGATTGCGCGCCGAGCAGCTGCCTTGTCGGATCCAGCTGCAGCCGGTCGAGCAGGGCCGAGTTTTCGGCGATCGCGCGGTGGTAAAGGCCGGATCCGAACAGCACCACATGGGCCTGATTGGCCCATTCCAGCGGCCGCTGCAATTGCACCGTCACGCCGTTCCGGGAAGTCACCGCCCGCCCCGGCCCGCACAGCTCGGCCGACCAGCCCTGCGGCCGGAGCTGAGTCAGCAGGCCCGACAGGATGAAGCTATCGAGCTCGCTGAAGCCGTCGAAGACAACGATGGCGACCGCTGTACCGAGGGGGGTGTTCGCACTCATGGTGGAATTCTGACAGGGGGCTACAGTGGGCGCCACCGTTTTCATCAACCGGGCCATCACCATGATCCAGCTTGCAAGCTTGCCCGACAACCGTCGCTGGGCCTGGTTACCCGCTGTGGGTTCCTCTGGCTACTACGCTTTGCTGGGGACCATCGGCATGCTGGTGCTCGGTCCGCTCGGCGGCATCACCGCGGCGTTCATGAATTTCTCGATCGGCTTTTTTGTCGGCGGCCAGGTGCTGGCGGGCATCCTCGGGTCGGTGGTGACCTATGGCTATGGGGTCGACGGCAAGCATGGCGCCAATTACATCCAGACCACCGCCGCATCGGTGGCCGGCATGATGGCGATGAGTACCTTGATCCAGGCCATGACCTGGATGGGTATGCCGCAGCCGCCCGCCTGGCAACTCGTCATTTACATGCTTTGCATCGGCATGATGGCGGCCGGCATCGGAATGCTCTACACGCCGATCCTGGTCGAGCGCATGCAACTGACTTTTCCATCGGGGCTGGCGGTGGCCAATATCCTGCGCGCCTTGACCGACCCGGTGCTGCTGCGCAAATCGGTGACGCGCTTGTTCGGCGGCATGGCGGGCGGATTCGCCGGTGGGTTGGCGTCGGTCAAGGTGATCGCGCTGGGAGCGATCGATTTGTCGACTTCGACCTTCGGTGCCGGTTTGATCGTCGGCGCGCGAGTCGGTATTCCGGCCATCACCGGCGGGTTGATCTTCGCGTCCTTGGCGCCATTTTTCATCAACATCGGCTGGCTGAAGGAGGGTGAGCCGTTCCGCAAAATCGCCTTCCTGATCGCTCTGGGGATGATCCTGGGCGCGGCCGTCATCGACATGAGCTTGATCCTCTGGCGTGGCCTGGCGCGGCTGCGCGAGACGGCAAAACGCGAGCCGGTCATACAGAAGGAAAGCACCGGACCGCGAGCGAGTCTGCCGCGTTTGCTCGCTTGGGTCGCGCTGTGGACTGTGGCGACAGTGACGGCCGGGATGCAATTTTTCGGCGAGCCGCTGCACTACATGCTGATCGCCGTGGCGCTGGTCTATGTGTTTGCCATGGTCAACGGAATTTCGCTCGGCTTGACCGACTCGAATCCGATCTCTTCGGCCTTTGTGGTCACCGTATTGCTGCTCGCCACCATCGGCTTGAAGGACCCGGCCCTGGGCTTGATCGCGGCCAGTGTCGTGTTCATCTCTGCCAGCGTGGCTGGCGACATGCAGCAGGACCGATCGACCGGTTGGCGTCTGGGTACCAACAGGACGCTGCAGTTCCGCTTTCAGGTGGCCGGGTTGCTGCTCGGTGCAGTCTTGGCCGTGCTGATCGCCCACCTGTTCATGAGCGCCTATCCGGTACTCAAACTTGATCAAACGGTGATGACTTCAGGTCAGGCGCCGGCGCAATGGACCTCGGCGATGACCTACAAATTCGTCGGCGTACTCAGCACATTGACCGAGCCACGGCCGTTCCAGACCACGGCGATCCTGATCGGCGTTGCGATCGGTTTTGGCACCGAGTTGCTGCGCAAACTGATCAAGGCCAATGCCCGCTATCAGCAGTTCTGCGTCAGCGGAAAAGCCGGCTTTGCCGTCGATTTCGGCATCGACGCGTTGCTGCTGCCAAGCCCCTACGCATCCTCGTTCGGCGGCTTCGTCAACCTGCCCACTTCAGCCTGGTTTGCTGCCGGGGGCGTGGTTTCAAGCCTGATCAATTCCTTGGCGCCCAGACCCGAGGGCAAGGATGCACTGCCCGACGACATGAGCAGCACCTCGCTGGTCGGTGGTGGCTTGATCGCCGGGGATGCCCTGGCCGCTCTGGGCCTCGGCGTGGCGGGTCTGCTGGCCTTGGTTTGACAAGCCTTTGGTGCGCAACAGCGAGGCGCTCAGTTTTTTTCAGGCCTGGTTCAGTCCGTAGGTAAAGCCCGATTCGGATCCTGTAGCCAAGTGCGGAGGACGTACTTCTGGATCTTGCCGGTCGAGGTCTTCGGCAGGTTGCCGAACACGACAGTGCGCGGGCACTTGAAATGGGCGAGGCTGGCGCGGCAATAGCTGATCAGCTCATCCGCCGTTGCGGCAGCGCCCGGCTTCAGTGCGACAAAGGCGCAGGGCGTCTCTCCCCAGTGCTCGTCGGCCTGTGCCACGACGGCAGCTTCCAGTACGGCGGGGTGGGCGTACAGGACCGATTCGATCTCGATGGTGGAGATGTTCTCGCCGCCAGAGATGATGATGTCCTTGGCGCGGTCCTTCAGCTGGATATAGCCGTCGGCATGCATCACCGCGAGGTCGCCGGAGTGGAACCAGCCCCGATCGAAGGCCGCTGCCGTGGCCTTCGGATTCTTCAGGTAGCCACGCATCACGGTGTTGCTGCGTTTGACCACTTCGCCGATGGTGCTGCCATCGCGTGGCACCGGTTGCATGGTCTCCATGTCGACCACATCGAGCTCACTCACCGACGGGTACGCCACACCTTGCCGGGCCTTCAGCATGGCACGCTCCCCGGCCGGGAGTTCATCCCATTCCTGTTTCCAGACGCTGATCGCCGACGGGCCGTAAACCTCGGTCATGCCATACACATGCAGCACATTGAAGCCGAGGGCCTCAATTTTCTCGATCACGGATGGGGGCGGTGCCGATGCGGCGGTCATGACCTGAACCGTCTGCGGGAAACGGATGATGTCAGCTGGCCGAGCGTTGACCAGCGTATTCAAGACGATTGGCGCACCGCACATATGCGTGACCTGGTGCAAGGCGATCAGCTCGAAAATCGCCTTCGATTCGACTTTGCGCAAGCAGACATGCGTGCCACCCATCAGGGAGATGGTCCATGGAAAGCACCAACCCAGTGAGTGGAACATCGGCAAGGTCCACAGCATCACCGGGTGGCGAGGCATGGCCCATGCAGCGACGTTGGCCATGGCGTTGATGTAAGCGCCCCGGTGGTGGCAGACGACGCCTTTTGGATCGCCCGTCGTTCCAGAGGTGTAACTCAAAATGAAGGCATCCCATTCGTCGGTCGGTGACTTCAGTTCGAACGCCGGGTCGCCAAGTTCAAGCAGATCTTCGTATTCGATGGCACCGAGCCGATCGCCAGCCCCAAGACCGAGGTCGTCGATGGCGATCACCCTGGGTGGATTTTCCATGCCTTCCAGTGCTTGGCGGACGACGGTCGAATACTCTGTGTCCATCAGCAGCAACCTGGCTTCGCCATGCCGGAGAATGAAAGCGATTGAAGCGGCATCGAGCCGGATGTTGAGCGGATTGAGCACGGCACCAATACCGGGCACTGCGTAGTGGCATTCCAGCATGGCGGGGATATTGGGTGCCATGACCGCGACGGTGTCGTGGCGCTGCACGCCTTGTTGCACCAGGGCCGACGCCAAGCGCTGGCAGCGTGTGAGCATCTCGCGATAGGAAATCTTGCGTTCCCCATGCACGATGGCCATGCGTTCAGGAAAAACAGTCGCCGCTTGTTTAAGAAAGGAGATCGGCGACAAGGGCACGTAGTTGGCGCTGTTCTTGTCCAAGCCGGTCTCGAATTTGTTGAGCTCATTGACTGACATTGCGGCTTCCTTCGCGTTTCGGGGTCATACGACGAGCCTTCGGCGAAGGTCGTCGTCCACCAACCATTGACTTGCTGTTCCCGTGAGCACAGTCTGTCCCTTTTCGATCAGGTAAGCGCGGTCGCTGACCAGCAGCGCGCGGCGCACGTTCTGCTCCACCAAGAGTACAGCAATTCCGCTTTCCTTCATGCGCTGGATCGCGTTGAAAACGTCGTCCACGATCATCGGCGCGAGTCCCTCGGACGGTTCGTCGATCAGCAGCAATTGCGGCTGGCCCGCCAGGGCACGAGCGATGGCGAGCATCTGCTGTTCGCCGCCGGAGAGCGTCTTGCCATCCTGTGTTCGGCGCTGTTTCAGAAGCGGGAACCAGGCGAAGAGTTCGTCAATCCGGTCGCGCCGGTCGGCGGCCGAAATGCGGTCGCGCTGGAAGAAGCCCATGCGCAAATTTTCTTCTACCGTGAGTCCTGGAAAGATGCGCCGGTCTTCCGGGATGTAGCCGATGCCCAGTTTGCAGACCGCTTCAGGCGGTCGCCCATCGATCCGTTCGCCCTGGAAGCGGGTTTCACCGGCCACGCTGTGCACCAAACCCATCACGGTTTTCAGGGTCGTGCTCTTGCCGGCACCATTGCGGCCGAGCAGGGCCACGACCTCGCCGGCACCGACTCTCAGGTCAATGCCGCAGAGCACCTGACCGCGACCATAGTGCGCGTGAATTGCGGCCATCTCAAGCATCGGATGACTCGCTGTCTGCGACGACGCCCAAGTAGGCCTCCTGGACCCGCCGATCATCGCGCACCTGTTGCGGCGGGCCTTCTGCAATCTTGCTGCCCTGCTGCATCACGATGATATGGTTTGACACCGACATCACCAGCTCGATATCGTGCTCCACCAGCAAGATCGTGACACCCTGTGCCGCCAGTTTCAGGATGAGTTCCTTGGTCAGTTCTGTCTCGGTGGGCGACATGCCCTGGGTGGGCTCGTCAAGCAACAGCAATTGGGGGCTGCCGGCCATGCACATCGCGATCTCCAAGCGGCGCTGATCACCGTGTGAGAGGCTCTTCGCCGGCGCCGGTCCCAGGTGTGCCAGGCCGAACTGATCCAGCAAAGCATGCGCTTCTTGCGATGGTGCGCCGAGGCTGGCAAGGCGAGAAAACAATCGCTTGCGCGGTGCACGCGCTTGTGCCGCGAAGCGCACGTTTTCAAATACCGACAGATCGAAGAACAGGTTGGTAATCTGGAACGATCTGCAAAGGCCCAGGCGTTGCAGCCGTGGCGGTGACCAACCGGTTACGTCGGCACCCGACAGACGCACCCTTCCGCGGTCGGGGGCGATGCCACCACTGACCAGGTTGAAGGCTGTGCTCTTGCCGGCGCCGTTGGGTCCGATCAATGAAGTGATCTGCCCCGCGCGGGCTGAAAAGCCGAGGTCTGCCACCGCTCGCAAGCCGCCGAAGCTTTTGCTCAGGCCTTCGACTTCAAGCATGGTCGGAAGTCGAGGACTTGCGTGACAACCATCGCTGCAAGCCGCCAGCGATGCCAGCCGGCGCGTAGAGCACGCAGATGACGAACAGGGCCCCAAGTGCGAATAGATGATGTTTGGTCATATTCGACAACGCGTCTTCTGCAAAGGTGATGATCCCTGCTCCAAGCAGGGGCCCGATCAAGGAGCCCAGGCCGCCGACCAGCGCCATCACCACGGCTCTGGTGGAGTATTCGAAGCCGAATAGTACAGGGGACACAAAGCCGCGCAGGAAGGGATAAAGCATGCCGCCAAGCGCAGCAATGTTCGCGGCCAGGACAAAGGCTGCCAGCTTGTAGCCGAAAGGCTGATAGCCGAGGTAGGGGACTCGTGCAGCGTTGTCACGCAAGGCGTCAAGGACGGTGCCGAAGGGCGTGTCGAGCAGACGCTTGACGGCAATGTAGCTGCCGAGAAGCATGAGCAGCGTCAGATACAGAAAGGTCGCGTTGTGGGCGAGTGACAGGCTCATGCCAGGAAGATCGAGGATGGGCGCGGGGATTCCCAGCAGCCCATCAGAGCCGCCGACTGCCGCGCTGTTGTTGGCGCTCTTGGTCAGGATCTCCCCAACGCCGAATGTGATCAGCGCAAAGTACACGCCCGATGATCGGATTGCCACCGCACCCACGGCCAGTGCAAAGACCGTGGTGACGGCCAATACGCAGGCCAACACTGCCCACAGCGAGTGCGACAGGTGCTGATAGGTCAACGCTGCCGTATAGGCGCCCAGGCCAAAGAACGCGGCCTGACCCAGCGACAGAAGTCCGACCCTTCCGAGAAGAACGTCCACCGACAGAGCCAGCATGCCGAGCATTGCAGCCTCGATGGCCAGTCGCACATGAAACTCGCTCCCGGCCAGCGGCAGCAGCGCAGCAACGCCAAAGAAACACAGGGTCAGCGCGCGCGCCACTTTGCGCGCCGCGCCAGAAAGCAGGATCTGCGGATCCGCACTGGCCTCGGGGTTTGCTGATAGGCCCATCAGTCGTGCTCTGGACGACCGAACATGCCATGGGGCCGGAACACCAGCACGCCGATCATCACGGCGAACACCAGCGTTTCGGCCCAGACCGGCCGCATGATCAGGCTGCCAAGGCTGTGCACCTGGGCCAGCAGTACGCCAGCCAGCACCGCACCCAGCACGCTACCCATGCCGCCGACGATGACCACGGTGAATGCCAGCAAAATGAAGTCGTGCCCCATGCCTGGAAATACCGAATAAATCGGCGCCAGCAGGACGCCCGACAGGGCCGCGAGCGCGCTGCAGGCAAAGAACGTAATGGTCCGTACACGCGTCACTGGTACGCCGAGCGCCGCCACCATTTCGCCGTCGTGCGCGGCCGCGCGAAGCACAGCGCCGGCCATGGTGCGGTGGACGACCCACCAGACCAATCCAATCACCAGCAGGGCCACAAAAAAGATCATCAAGCGGTAGTTCGACACGGCGATGTCACCCCACACCAGGGCACCTGTGACAGGGGCCCGGACGGAGCGCGTTTCGGCACCCCATGCGAATTGCGCCATATCGCGCAGCATCAGCCCGAGTCCGAAGGTCAGCAGCAAGGTCAGAACGCCATGGTCTTTCCGCCCGACGAGCGGTCGAATGCCAAAACGTTCGATGAAGACGCCGAGAGTGCCGACCAAGAGCGGCGACATGATCAGCGCCGCCCAAAACGGCACGCCGGCAGTTGTCATTGCATAGGCGCCGTATGCGCCCAACATGTACAACTCGCCGTGCGCCAGATTGATGACATGCAGCAGCCCGAAAATCATGGTCAGGCCCACCGCCACAAGGATCAACGCGGACGCGATGATCAACCCATCAAGGGCCTGTGGAATCAGGACAGCGAGGAGATAGTCCCAGAGCGGTGCCATGCTCTGCATTTTTCAATGCCTGGGTCAGAAGCGGGTGCACTCGTCTGGAAAGGCCACGGCTGCAGCAGGCACGCGGTCGACCACGGTGAAGTCTTGCCCCTTGACCCGGATCACCACCATGTCCAGCGAAGCCTGGTGGTCCTCGGCGCGCATGGTTCTGCGGCCGGATGGCGTATCCCAGGTCATCCCGCGCATGGCCGCACGCATGCGATCGGTTTCAAAGCTCGCAGCCTTTTCGCCCGCCGCCTTCAGCAGAAAGAACAAGCTGTATGAGTCGGCGGCGAACAGGTCGGGCTGGACCTTGTAGGTCGCTGTAAACGCAGCGACGAACTTGCGACTCTGCGGCAAATCCAGATCGGGCGAGAAGCTGGCAGCCGTCAGAAAGTTTTCTGCCGCGCCTTGCAGTGCATCGAGGTTGCCCCGACCGACAGCCCCGGCTGCGCCCGCAAGGGTAAGGCGAGGAGTGATAAGGCCGGCATCGCGCATTTGCGTGAGCAGCCGAACGGTGTCGTTGCCCGGTGTCATGGTCAGCAGCACGTCGGGGCGACTGCTGCGCAGTTCCCCGAAGTAGGTCGAGAAGTCCTTGGCGCCCAAGGGGGGCCGGACTGTCGCGACGACGGTCCCGCCGCCGCGCTTGACGCCCTCGGCAAACTGGCCACCGGCATCGCGCCCCATCTCGTAGTCAGGCGCCACGATCACATAGCGCTGACCGCTGGCGTTCTTGCTCAACCAGGTGGTCAAGGCGGCCGCCTGGATTCCCGAATGTGCGCTGACGCGGAACATGTTCGGGTTGCACTGCGCTCCGGTGATATTGCTGGAATAGGACACGGTGGTGGCGGCGAGTTTGCCATTGCGCTCGGCGATCTGCGCGACTGCCAGTGAGCCCCCGCTGTGGATCATGCCGGTGACGAAATCGACTTTGTCCTGCTGCAGGAGTTTCTCGGCCTTGCGCGCGGCGACTGTCGGGTTGGATTCGTCGTCTTCTTCGATCAGTTGAATCTGTCGACCCAAAATCCCACCGGCGGCATTGATCTCTTTGGCAGCCAGTTCAAAACCCCACTTCACTTGCTGACCGACAGGGGCCAGAGTTCCGGAGAAGGAAGTCAGCACGCCGATCTTGATCGGTGCCGGCTGTGCGGATGCCGATGTACAGCAGGTCAACGCCAGCATCAGCGTTGCCGTGGCTTGGATACTGATCGTCGGGCGCGTATTGATTGAAGTTTGCAGAAAATTCATGTTGGTCTCCTTGATTGATGGGCCGGCAGAATGAGCAGGCGCAGGCCTTTCGGCACGCGCTTTTTTTCATTCTGATCAGCTGTGCTTGCCCTCGACCCAGAAATTGCGGGCCATGTCGCGCCGCTCATCCATCAGGCCTGACTTCTCGCGGAAGGCCTTCAGGCCCTCGCCCTTGTCGGCGTCAGGCACTTCCCACCAGCCGTTGACCGATGCGGTCCAGGCGGCCGACAGTGCTTCGAAGGCCTGCGCGGTGTAGAGGTCGGTCTCGACGCCCTTGTTGATGATGTACTTGAGTTGGCGCACGGTCTGCTGGCTCTTGCCGCGCAGCAAGCTGAGCAGCTTGCCGACTTCGTTGTCGAGTTGGTCATCGGCGCACATGTAGTTCCACAGGTGCCACTCGACAGCTGTCTTGGCTGGATGTATTGCGGCGAGGATATTGATTTCCTTCGTGCGCCGGCGACCAATCAGCCTTGCCATGCGCGTGGTGCCACCCCACCCTGGGGTGATTCCCCAGTCGACCTCGGGCATGCCCCACTGCGAGCGCTCGGTAGCGATCACGAAGTCGGTCGCCATCGTGATTTCCAGGCCGCCGCCGACCGCGTATCCGTCCACTGCCGAAATGGTGATCTTGTCCAGCTCTTCCAGTGCATAGGCCATTTGCTGGTAATAGCGGACCTGGTGGAAGTATTCGTTCGAATTGCCCCACGTGCCGAGCGACATTTCCTTCAAGTCGTCGCCTGAACAGAAGTTGCCGCCCTCGCCCTTGATCACCACAAACTTGACGGTCTTGGAAGCGCGCAGGTACTCGAACACCTGCACCAGTTCGCGAGACAGCTTCATCGAGAGGCAATTGACCACGTTTGGACGGTTCAGGCGCAATAGGGCGACATCCCCGTCTTCT
>CAMDHE010000076.1 GCA_945898095.1 Roseateles toxinivorans
ATGCAACGCCGCAGACCGCCCGGGGCCGCGCTAGCACAAGCCGTGAGGGGTTATGCAGAGCATCCCTAGGCCTTACCGCATTGAGTGGCGGCCGATGGCAGGCGAAGACTTGCTGGCCATCACGCCTTACATCGGCAAGGACAACCCGACACGGGCCAGGAGCTTTGGCGAGGAACTGCGCGCCAAGGTCAAACCGCTTGCCCAAAAGCCGTTGCTTGGCCTAGATTGGATCTTCGGCGCCTTGCTTGCCCAAGCGCTCGGCCACGAGCGCGCAGCGCCGATCGATCAGCGCGACGATCTCTGAGAGAAGGGCATCGTCCTGGTCTGCAGCGATCATTTGCCGGTGCGTGGCGAGCGCCTGAACGGGCAGGCGTTTGGCAATGGCCAGCACCCTTTTGCGCACCTGAGCTGGCGACAAACCTGCTTCTTGCGCAAATTGCTCCCAGTGCCGCGGCAACAGCTCGGTGAAGCGGTATTTGCTGCCAATCTTCATAGCCATCTTGTCGGTCAGCTGAGGGTAGACGGCCGTGCTGAGCAAATCATAGAGTGGAGCCAATTCCACAACCGGCTGGGCAGCGCTGTCTCGATAGAGTAAAGAGAAATTCTTGCCATGGGCATCGTGATTGCCGATCAAGGCGTTGAACACCACGGCATCGAGTAGGCGCAGCACCTGTGGTGCGTTGGGTCTGGCGACCTGGCGCAATAGCTGAAAGGTCTGGGCCAAAGAGGGCCCGCCTTCATTCTGATATTTGTGTTCGGGCACGATGCCCAGGGCTTGGCAAAAGTCCTCCTGGTGCAAGCGTTGTACAACCGCATCCGCAGCACCGTCAACAGCAGAGGCAGGCAGACGGTCATAACGCCGCACGAGCAAATAGGGCTGCGCGCCGGCGAGTCGGATCTCGACCTCGGCCACCGGCATTTGCATCGCTGCTGCCAGCCGCATGCAAAAAGCCTCGTTATGCACGCTGCCATTCAGGCTGCTGATGACTGGTTTGAGGATATGGGTGCTTGGAGAGCCAGATAGAGGTAGACCAACACGATGGCCGTCGAAAGTCACCGGCAACTTGTCCTGTGCGCCGGCCAGTGACAGTCGCAAACCATCAAGTCCGGCGAGCATCGGTCGTTGGGGTAAGTCCCTCAGCAATTGCTGTAACTGGGCTTCGTCCAGCCAACGCACGGATTCGGCGATCTGGGCCAGATCGCTACGGGCCGGCTGGGCTTGACCCGGCTCACGCAAGCTGACCGCACCAGCGCATTCACCGCCGATCCCTTCCAGCAGGCCAAAGTCATTCTGCCGGGACAAGTGCAGCGCCTGAGCTACCAGTCGGCGTTTGTTGCCTTCAGGCAGCAGGCCCGCAAAGAAAGGGCGGGCGGCGCGGTCGTCAAATGCTTCGGAACGCAGAGGTAGCGAATGGGACAGGGCCTGGGCAGCCGGGTTTTGCAACCAGCTCGCCGAATAGGTGAAGCCGAGTCGACCGTCCACCTGCGTCAGCGTGCCTAAATGCGCGGCCTTTAACCATACTTCGAGTTGTTTGGGCATGGTCTTCGTTGCTGCGCCTCTGGTGCGCTCAATCAATCAAGCCGTCAACACTGAGTCGCCCACCGAGCGCGTCCAGCACCTTCAGCGCGCTGGACAGGCGCAGGCTTGGCTTGCCAGCTTCCAGTTCGACGATGAAGCGCACGCCGACACCGGCCGCCAGGGCCAGTTGCGGCTGGGTGATCCCCAGACGCTTGCGGGCGGCGCGGGCGGCTTTGCCAAGATCTGTGGCGCTCTGGATGATGGGCATGGCTGCGTTGAGAATGGCTGAAATTTCCTGTTCGGGAAATTATGCTCAAGAATTGATCGCCGTACAAGAAAAATATCCTGATCGGGAAATTTTCACCATTCGATCTATGCAATGCGTGAAACTAACCCGTTCGGGAAATTTCCTGAGGCCAAGTTGTCTTCGCGTACGTCATTGATTGACTGCCGCCTCTATCGTCTGACGCAGCACCTTGGGGGCATAGAGCTGCACGAAATACAGCAAAGTCTCGGACAGGTGGACCTTGCGGCGGAAGCCGACATAAATCTTGTGCTGGCCGAATAATTCGCGCGCATCGATCATCTTCAGGCCCGGATCCTGCGCTTCGTCGAATACCGTGCGCGCCAGAATGGCAATGCCGATGCCGGTCCGGACATAGGTTTTTATGACCTCGGAATCGGCAGCGCTCAAGACAATATTGGGCGTCAGTTGTTCGCGCTGGAAGGCCTCGAAAAGCTGCGAGCGCATTGAAAAATTCTGGTCATAGGCAATGATTGGAAACTCCGCCAACTTCTTGAGCGTGATTTTTTTCACCGCCAGCAAAGGATGACCGGCCGGCACGATGATGATCCGGTGCGATTCGTGGCAGGGGATGAATACAAGCCCATCGAGCGGCTCAGCCGGAGCAGTGCTGATCAGGAAGTCAGCCGTTCCGTCGAGCGTCCAGCGCGTGATTTCTCCCAGATTCCCCTGCAACAAGCGGATATGCGCATTTGGAAAACGCAGCATGAATTTTTCGATGATCGCCGGCAGCGTATATCTGGCGTGAGAATGGGTCGTGGCAATGGTTAATTTGCCGCCCTTGTTGGCGTTCAGATCGCGGCCGATGTTCTGGATGATCTGCGCATCCTGCAGCATTCGTTTCGCGACCTTGGCGATCTCGGTGCCCGCCACGGTCAGGCCCACCAAGCGGTTTTCCTTGCGCACGAAAATCTGCGTGCCCAGTTCGTCTTCAAGCATTCCCAGGGAGCGGCTGACACCCGATTGCGAAGTATGCAAGCTGCGTGCAGTCTCCGAAATGTTCAACTGGCATTCAATGACCTGGGCCAGATACAACAACTGTTGAAGCTTCATGACGTAAACAGCCCTGCTGATGGAAATGCACGTCTCGCCCGTGCGCCGTCGAGACTCTACGTCATGCTGCCCATGTCATCGCAGGACAATTTCGCTCCAGCGGGTAAACCCGGCGCGGTGGGGCCATCGCCGATCATGGACCGGGGCGCTATTGCGCCGGTTGGGCTGGGAAACCGATCAGGGCAGCCAGCTTTTGAAAACATCGCGCGTGCGTTCCAGCGGAAAAAAGCTGGGTTTCAGCGCGGGCAGCATATGTTCGGCGATCGCTTCCGGCGTCCAGCCTCCGCCCATATGGATGCTGCGCGCGGGGCGCATCTGGTTGAAAAGTATCAGCTCATTGTTGCGGCTGTAGAAGACCTGGCCGGTGACGTCCTTGGCGGCGTCGCTGGCAAGAAAGACGACCAGCGGCGCGTTTTTCTCCGCGCCCACCTGCGGCCGCTTCCAGACGCGATCCTGCTGCTCCGGCGTGTTGGTCGGGATGGATTCGGTCATCCGGGTAAATGCCGTTGGGGCCACGCAATTCGAGCGCACATGGTAGCGCGCCATGTCCAGCGCAATGCCTTTGGAAAGTCCGACCAGGCCGATTTTCATCGCGCCGTAATTGGCCTGCCCAACGCCACCGATCAGGCCCGAGGTCGAGGTGATGTGGACAAAGGATCCGCTCTCCTGCTTGCGGAAATGCGGCGCCACCGCGCGGCTCACATAGAAGCTGCCGTTGAGCCCGACGCCGATGACCGCTTCCCAGTCTTCGGGCATCATTTTGTGAAAAATCACGTCGCGCAATACGGCGGCGTTGTTGACGACGCAATCGATACGCCCATAGGTATCCATGGCCAGTTCGGCGATACGGCAGGCACCGTCCCATTGCGCCACGCTTTCCGTGCTGACCACCGCCTGCCCGCCGGCCGCTGTGATCTGATCGACAGTGTCCTGGGCGGGGCCCAGGTCCCGACCCTCGCCATTGACCGATGTGCCGATGTCGTTGACCACCACTTTGGCCCCGCATGCCGCCATCATCTTGGCGATGGCTTGTCCGATGCCACGGCCCGCGCCAGTCACGATGACAACTTTGTCCTGGACCATTCCAGCCTTCTGTTCCATGGTTTTCTCCTCGACTACTCGATGCCGGAATTGCAGACAGGTCGCGCTTGATTCGAATCGCCATTGAGGACGAAATTCAGTGCCTTACTTGCCGGCCAAGCCGGCCTGTTTGACGACGATGGCCCATTGCGCGAGTTCTTCCTTGATCTTTGCCGCGAATTGTTCCGGGGTCGAACCTTTGGCCTCAAGCCCGTTGGCCTTGAGCACCGCCGCAATATCGGGCAATTTGAGAATGGCTGCGAACTCGGTTTGCAGCAAATCGACAATGGCTTTCGGTGTTCCCGCCGGCGCCATCATGCCGTACCAGGAATTGACGTCGAAGCCCGGATAGAACTCGGAAATCGCCGGCATGGCGGGCAACAAGCCCGACCGCTCAAGCGTGGTGACTGCCAAGCCGCGAAGTCGGCCCGCTTCGGCATAAGACATTGCGCCCGATATGCCGATGAAAGCCATGTCGATATGCCCGCCCAGCAGGTCATTGACGACGGGGCCTCCACCCTTGTAAGGGACGTGAGTGACATCGATGCCGGCCCTCGAGTTCAACATCGCGCCGACCAGATGACCCGCGCTGCCTGATCCGACCGAGCCGTAGGTCAGCTTGCCAGGATTACTCTTGGCATAGGCGATCAATTCGGGCAGGGTTTTGACCGGCAGGCCGTTGCGAACCAGCAGCATCAAGGCAGCCGAGTCGAGTTGGGTAATGGGCGCGAAATCCTTCACCGAGTCATAGGGCAAATCGGCGCGCATGGCGGGATTGATGGCGACCGGTGCGAGGTAGGTGATCAGCAGGGTGTAGCCGTCCGGAGGCGATTTCGCCACAAAGGCGGAAGCGATCGCTCCATTCGCGCCGGCCCGGTTATCCAGCACCACCGCTTGTCCCAGGCGCTCACTCAGCTTGGCCATCACGGGCCTGGCAATCACGTCGAGCGGACCGCCCGGGGGCGATGTGCTGATGACCTTGATGGGCTTGTCCGGATAGTTGGGCGCCGCCGCTGCCGCGCTGCTTGCGCTTAGGGCCAAGGTAGCAAAGGCGGCAAAGGCTGCAAAGGTGACGCAGAGCTGGCTTGCCAGCGCCATGCCTGCCGAGGTTCTTGCGATTCGCTTGAGCATCTTGTTCTCCTAAAGCGTGGCTTCGCTGCCAAGCAGGACGGTGCATTGACTGGAAAAATAGCCGCCGTTGCCATGCGCCAGAGCGACATCGCAAGCGCTGATCTGCCGCTGGCCCGCAACCCCTTGAATCTGCCGCGCGGCTTCAATGAGAATCAGCAGCCCGTACATGCCGGGATGGCAATAAGACAGCCCGCCGCCGTTCGTGTTGACCGGCAGCGAGCCTCCGGGAGCGATGCGTCCGCCACCGACGAAACTGGCGCCTTCGCCCTTGGCGCAAAAGCCGAGGTCTTCCAGGAAAAGGATTGGCGTGATCGTGAAGGCGTCATAGAGTTCGAGCACGTCCACATCGGCCGCCGAAAGGCCGGCCATGTCGTAAGCGCGCCGTCCCGAGTGGACCGCAGCGGTCTCGGTCAGGTTCGCCATATTGGAAATATTCTGATGGCTCAAAGCCTCGCCGGCGCCGAGCACATAAGCGGGCTTTTGCCGCAGATCCTTGGCGCGTTCGGCCGAGGTCAAAATAATCGCACCGCCGCCATCGGTCACCAGACAGCAGTCGCGCACGCTCAATGGGCTGCAGACCATGCGTGAATCCAGAACCTCTTGCCGCGTCAGCGGTTTTTTCTCCCATGCCGCGGGGTTCAGCAGCGCCCATTGACGGGCCGCTACCGCGACATCGGCGAGGTTCTCCCGCGTCGCGCCGTATTCATGCATATACCTTGAGGTCGCCAGGGCGTAGGCGGTGGGTGGCAGCCAAGGGCGATAGGGCGACTCGTAGGGGTCATATTCCTCGCGCCGCACATTCGAGCGGCCCTGGCTGCGCTGCGTGCTGCCGTAGACCACCACCGCGACATTGCAAAGCCCCTGCCGGATGGCTGCCATCGCGTGCAGAACATGGGCCATGAATGATGAACCGCCGATCACGGTCGAATCGGAGTAGCGCGGCTGGATGCCCATGTACTGGCAATAGGTCAGCGTCGGCACGCGCAACTGCCCGGCCGCGGCGAAGACGCCGTCCACATCGCTCAACTGCAAGCCGCAATCCGCCAAGGCGCGATGCGTGGCCTGAGCCATCAGATCGACGGGTGACAAGCCGGGTGCAACGGCACCCAGATCTGATTCGGCGGTTCCGACAATCGCAATCGATCCTCTGAGCGTCATGGTCAGCTCACCTGCAAAAGGGTAAAGACGGGATAAGGCGGCTGCTCGCCGCCGCCAGGATGCATCCGCACCTTGACCCTGGTGCCAATCTGGACGTTTTCGGGCGGCAGATCTTCGACCCGGCTCATCATTCTGAAACCCTCGTCCACATCGATCAGCGCCACGTTGTAGGGCGTCTGGTCTTTGCGATAGACCGTCGTGGTGGCATAAACCGTCCCCAGGCCGGCGCTTTCGCGCCATTCCAGATCGGCCGATCCGGTGACCGGTGCGATCACGCGCGGGTAGAAAAATGCGCGTCCCGTGCTGGCATCAACCTGGTAGGCCAGCTTGCCTTCCCGGCAGTAGGCGAGGTAGGTATGCAGCGGTGAAGCTGGCGGGTCAATGTTTTGCATGGTCAACCTCAAGCTGGTTTTGCAGAACAATCAATGCATCGGCCACATAAGCGCCGTCACCCTCGTGCGACACCAAGACCGGATTGATGTCGATTTCGGCGATCTGGTCGCGATGTTCGTGAGCGACTTGCGCGACGCGGACGAGCATTTCGGCGAGGGCGGCAATATCGGCATGCGGCTGTCCGCGATAGCCGGTCAGCAGTGGATAGGACTTCAATTCCTGCAGCATGCTGCGGGCCTGCGGCAGATCGAACGGGGCGAAGCGATACGAGACATCGCGAATCAGTTCGACGAATACGCCGCCCAGGCCCACCATGACGAGCGGACCGAAGCAGGGATCGTTGCGCACACCGATGATGACTTCGACGCCCTTCAACTGGCGCTGCACCAGCAGGCCATCGAGATGCGCTTGCGGCGCCAAGCGGCGGATCGCAGCCAGCATGTTCGACGCAGATTCCTTCAGCTGATCCAGGCTGGTGATATCAAGCACCACGCCGCCGACTTCGGTTTTGTGATGGATGTCTGGCGAGCTGATCTTCAGAACCAGCGGGCCCTTGAACGGCAATGCATCCAAGCTGGCCAGCTCTTTCGGACTGAGCAGGATTTCCGGTACCGGCGTGATGCCCGCCTGGTCGAAAAAACGCTTGGCAGCGTATTCGTTGATGACGCCCTGTGCGTTGGCGGTGGGCAAGGTGCTGATCGCAGTGGCGGGCCTAGCGGCCGCAGCAGCGGCAGCATCGGCCGGCCGATATTGCCGCTGGCGCTGCGCAAACTTGGCCAGCGCTGCGGCGGCAAAGGTCGCGCGGCCCGGCGTGGCATGCCAGGAGATTTGCAGCCTTTCCAGAGAGAGGATTTCCTGGTTGTTGCGGTCCGGCGGCGCGCCCCAGGCGACGAGGATAGGTTTGCCGCTGCTGGCCTGGATGTTGGCGAGAATGTCCAGCTGTTCGCCCTTGGCCAGCGTCTGCGCAGCGCGCATCAGGATCAGGTCGACGTTGGGGTCTTCGGCGACGATCCTGACCGCCCGGTTGAAATGCGAAGCGTCGTTCAATACCTGGGCCGTCAGATCAAAGGGGTTGTCCAGCGTGGCGTATTCCGGCAGGAATTCCCTGAGTGCGGCATCGCTGCCTGGAGTCAATGTGCTCAGGGCAAGGCCGGATTGTTCGCAGCAATCGGCAAACAACACACCGGCGCCGCCCGACACCGTGATGATCGCGGCGCGGTTTCCCGCCGGCAGCTTGCGCGAGCCAAAGGCGCGGGCGATGTCGATCAGATCCTCGACTTCATGAATTTCAATGAAGGCGCCGGTTGCGAAGGCGGTGCGGTAAAACTGGTAGTCGGAGGTGACGTTTGCCGTGTGCGAAGCGGCTGCCTGCCGGCCCCGGTCGGAGTTGCCCACTTTCCAGACCAGGATCGGCTTGCCCAGTTCCAGCGCGCGCTCGCCAAGCCGGCGCAGGCGTTGGCCGTCCCGGATGCCTTCGAGATAGGTCGCGACGATCTTTATATCGTCCTGCTCGATGAAATATTCAAGAAAATCGAGCGTTCCCAGGTCTGTTTCATTGCCGGTCGAGACGACATAGTTGAAGCCGATCCCGGCATATTGCGCATGGCCCAGCACGCCGTAGCCAAATCCACCGCTTTGGCTGACCAGGGCCAGCTCGCCCGGGCGAAGCGCTTTGTTCAGAAAGATCGCGCCGAAGCCGCAGAGGGCGCGGTTGCGCAAGTTCATGATGCCCTGGCAGTTGGGGCCGACAACGCGAACGCCGCTGACCCGGATCGCTGCTTCGAGCTCGGCCTGCGCTTGGGCCCCTTTTGCGCCGATTTCGTTGAAGCCCGCCGAGAGCACGACAGCGAAGGAAATGCCGGCCTTGCCACAGGCGAGCAGGGTCGCCGGCACATGGCTGCCGCCGATGCAGATGATGGCGACATCGCAGGGCTGGGGCAAATCACCGACCGAGTGGTAGCAAGCCAGGTCTTCGACCGACTCGTACTTGCTGTTGACCGGATAAATCGCGCCGGCGTAACCGTTGACGCGCAGCGCGGCCAGGGCCTGGGCGCCGATGCGTCCCTTGCCTGGCGAGGCGCCGATCACGGCAATGCCGCGGGGGTTGAACAGCCGGAACAAATCCGGTCCGATGGAGGGGGAGGTGTTGGGCACGAGAGCTCTATGCGGCCGGATCGGCCATCAATGTGAAGGCAAGGCGAGCACGTTGCGCGCGATCAGGTTGCGCTGAATTTCGCTGCTGCCCGCGCCAATCGTGACCCAGCGTGCTGTAAAAAACGGGCTGACCAGATCGACTTTTTCGCCACCCATATCGTGATCGCCCGGGATGGACGAGTACTCGCCACTGGACTCGAACATCAGGTCGGCGATGCGTTGCAATGTTTCGGTGGCCCAGATTTTCAGCATCGACACTTCGGTGCCCAAGGTTCCGCCTTGCTTGATGACTTCCACGTAACGCCGATAGGCGGCTGACAAATCAGCAACGTCGGCACTGACCTGGGCGAACCGGTCAACGAATCCCTGATCGTTGAACAGGCCACGCTGACGGGCAGTCAGCTCCAGGCGACCCAGCACATATTGGCAACGCTTCGGGCTGCCGGTAAAAATGCGCTCGAAGCCCAGCAGGGCCTTGGCCAGCGTCCAGCCCTGATTGATTTCCCCGACCAGATTGCCGCGCGGGACGCGGACGTCGTCCAGGAAAACCTGGCAAAACTCCTCATGGCCGGCCAGGTTGCGGATCGGACAAATGGTCACTCCGGCCACGCGCAAGTCGATCAACAGGAAACTGATGCCGGCCTGCTTCTTGACGTTCGGATCGGTGCGCACCAGCGCAAACATATGGGTGGCGTCCTGCGCCAGCGTGGTCCATATTTTCTGGCCATTGACGATAAATTCGTCGCCTTCCAGCACAGCGCGCGTTTGTACGCTGGCCAGATCGGAGCCCGTGTTCGGCTCGGAATATCCCTGGCACCAGATATGCTCGAAGGACAGAATTTTCGGCAAATAGAACTGCTTTTGCTCTGTTGAGCCGAACTTGATCAGCAGCGGCCCGACATTGACCACGCCCATGTCCGGCGCACGGCCGACGCCGGCACGCTCTTGTTCCTCCATGAAGATCACCAACTTGCTGGCGTCCAGGCCCATGCCGCCGTATTCAAGCGGCCAATTCGGCGCGATCCAGCCCTTTTGATGCAATGTCTGCGTCCAGTCGCGAATTTCGCTCCAGCGGAAACGGCGCAGTTGGTGCCGAAGTTCGTCGGGATAGGCCGATTCGAAAAACTCCCGCAATTGCAGGCGGAAATCATCGTCAGGCAGGGAGTTCAGTTCAGCAACTGTTGTCGTCATGATCGATAGCCTTGGCATGCGGGCGCTATTGGAGGTAGGTGGCGCGGAAGTATTCGCGCCGTTGCCGGGTGCCGTTGCCTAGCCAGGCCGAAAGCACCATCGCGCGTTTGACCAGACATCCCAGGTCGTATTCGTCCGTGTAGCCGATGGCGCCGTGCAACTGGACCGAGTCCTTGACGATGCGCAGCGCGGCGTCAGAGCATCTGGCCTTGGCGCGCGCAACCGTCGCGACCAATTCCGCTCCGCTCAAGCCAGCGCTTACCGCTTCGAGCGCTTCACTCAGGACCGAAAAGCTCAGATCCTTCTGCACGAACATATCGGCCGCCTTGTGCTGCAGAGCCTGGAAGCTGCCGATGGCCTGCCCGAACTGGACGCGGGTACGCATGTATTCCAGCGTCAGTTTCAGCGCTGCAGACATCACGCCATAGAGCTCGGCACTGGCTGACAAGGTTCCGTAGACAAGCGCCTTGTCGAGGATTCGCGCGACTTCCTTGCCGCTGGCGAGAACCTGCGTGACCGGTGCGTCGCTCAGGCTGATGGTTTGATAGCAGGTGCCGTCGACGGCATATTCATCGCCGCGCTCAATCCCTGGGGCTTGCGCGGCCACCAGGCAGAGGCTGGTGGTGCCCTGGTCGGCCGCGACCACAATGTAGAAATCCGGCTGCCCATCGGAGACGATCAGGGTCTTCCGACCATTGACGACAAGTTCGTCGCCTGGGCCGCTGAGCGCGGTCTCGAGACGTTCGGCCTCGTCGGGGAAGCGAGTCTCTTTCCAGGCCAGCGCGTAGCAGCGCTGTGCGCTCATCAGATCGCTCAAATGGGACGCTATGTCAGCCCCCTTGCTTTCGCTCAAGACCACCGAGCTCATCACAGCACAGGCGGAAAAAGGCGAGGCTACGGCGATGCGTCCCAGCTCCTCGGAAATGACCGCCATTTCGCGCACGCCCAGGCCGACCCCGCCCAGCTCTTCAGGAACCAGCACGCCCAACCAGCCCTGGTCTGCGAAGGCCTGCCAAAGTGCCTCGGACTGTTCCCTTGAGCCGCGCTGTATCGCGCGGGCCAGGTTCATGCCACCCAGTTTCTGCAACGCCGTTTTCGATGCGCTCGAGAGCATCGAGCGGGTTTCGTCGTCCACTGTGGAATTCATGCTTTCGCCTTCAAATCAGGAAAACAGGGCTTGTTTTTGATCGACCTTTGTCGCCCGAGCCGCCGGCAGACGGCCTTCAGCCGCGTATCTCCGCAGTGCCGTTATTCAGCACCACAGCGTCCCGAGCCGGGACCAGCGCGCGGAAACTGACTTTTTCCCCGTCGCGCCATATTTCGGTGCGGATGACTTCGCCTGGATAAACGGGCGCCGAAAAGCGCGCGTCGATCGCGATCAGTTTTGTCGGGTCGTAGTCGCACAGAGTTTTCAGAATCGCGTGCCCGGCAACGCCGAACGTGCACAAGCCATGCAATATCGGCCCCGAGAATCCGGCGGCTCGTCCGACTGCCGGTTCGATATGCAAGGGGTTGCGATCCCCGCTCAGGCGGTAGATCAAAGCGGCCTGAGGCAGCGTTGCCAGATCGCAGACGAAGTCGGGTGCCCGGTCGGGAATCTGCTGCATCGGCTTGGACTGGCTGGTCGGGCCGTCGAAGCCGCCATCCGCCCGGCAGAACGTTGTAGCGCTTGCGGAGAAAAGCAGGTCACCGCTGTTCTTTTCGTAGACCTTGCGTTCTGAGTAGATCAAGGCGCCTTTTTCCTTGCCCTTGTCGACGATATGGGTCACTTCGGTATTGCCGACCAGTTCGCCCTCGGGCGGAATCGGCTTGAAAATCCGTATGCCCTGTTCCGCATGCACAAGCTTGGCCCGGGTGACGCCGGCCTCGGCTTTATACAGCCAGCCCCAGGGATAGCCCAGGATCGTGGCCATGGTCGGCAAGGTCAGCAGTTCTTTCTCATAAACGAAACGCAGCTGCTGGCCATCCAATGGATCCTGGCCCAACCCGATGCCCAGGGCATACAGGATCGAGTCGTTGGCGGTGTAGCGATGCGCGAGCCCTTCGATCTTCCAGTTTTTCAGTCTTTCATAGTTCAGAGGCATTTGAATGGTTCCTGGTTCACGAGCATGGGGTGTGGCAGCAGTCGGCGCGAATGTCAGTCTTTCTTGATGTCGGCTTTCCGGATGATTTCTGCCCATTTCTGCGAATCGATCTGGATTCGTTGTGCCGACTGTTCCGGACTGCTCGGGAAAGGCTCATTGCTGTTGTCGAGGTAGGTCTTGCGGAGTTCCGGGTTCTCGAGCGCCTTCAACAAGGCCGCATTGAGCTTCTGCACAATCGGCTTTGGCGTATTTGCAGGCACCAGAATGGCCCAGAAGGTTTCAAGGTTGTAGCCCGTCAGACCCGCTTCTTCCAACGTGGGGACGTCCGGCAGCAGCGTAGACCTGGTCTTGGAAGAGACTGCCAGCGCGCGAAGTTTTCCGGCCTTGATGGAGGGGGCAACCGACGACAGCCCGGGAAACGCCAGGTCCACTCGGCCGCTGAGCAGGTCGAGCATCATCGGTCCAGCGCCCGCATAGGGCACATGAACCATGCGGACTCCCGTCATGCTGTTGAAGAGTTCAGCCGCCAGGTGACCGACATTGCCCACGCCGGCCGATCCGTAATTCAGCTGACCGCCCTTGGCTTTTGCCAAGGCGATCAGTTCCTTGACGTTCTTGGCTGGCACCGAGGGGTGGGCAACCAGCACGAACTGCGAGGTCGCCGCGATGCCGACCGGACTGAAATCTTTCACCGTGTCGTAAGGCACCGGCCCCAGGTGTTGGGAGATCGTCAGCGCGCCATTGCTGCCGAGCAAAATGGTGTATCCGTCAGGCTGAGCCTGCGCTACGAGGCTGGCGCCGACCACGCCGCCGGCGCCGCCCCGATTGATGACGACGATGGATTCACCCAGCAATTCGCCAAGTTTCAAGGCCAGCGGCCGGGCAATCAGATCCGCCGTGCCGCCTGGGGCAAATGGCACGATCATGCGGATGGGCCGCGAAGGGTATTCGTCAGCAGTTGTCGTGGCAGCCAGAAAAAACTGAAATGCCAGGACGAAGAAAATACGGTAGCGCATTTTGTCTCCTTGGGATGCAGAACATCGCTTGATGTCGCGCCGGTTCGAGGTGTATTGCAAAGCCGATCGCTGCGGCTTTATAGATGGCGTCGAATGATGATATGGGATCGATTTGGCCGCAGCAAATGATCGTTTTAGGCAACGCTATCTAATTTTTAGATGGTTTCCTGCTCTCATGCGGATGTGCTGCGTGCTGCCGATTTGAATTGAAGCGGGATCTTTCCGCCCGTTATCTGCCCGTGGAAACCCATCCAGTCCGAGGGTAAATGCGGAATCAAGCGGCGCATCAGGACGGTGATACTCGCCCGGCGGCGCTTGAATTCATGGCCCGCCAGCACTCTCAGGGCGAGCAAAAACCAGCTTGAACGTCGGCTTGCTCCGCTCCGATCTTGCGGCCCGCATCAAAATGGAGACATAGCGCATGGAACGCACATTGCAGGAATTCCTCGGCATTGCTTGGCCCGACCGCTCGCGCAAACCACGCGCCAAGGGATTGACCATGGTGATGGACAACGGCTGGCCTGTGTCGTTCGTCGAGGGGATGATGGATCAGTACGGCGAGTATCTCGATGTGGTCAAGATCTGGGACCCGCATCTGCGCGCGCCCGAGAAGGAAGTGCGCCGCAAGATCGACGTCTACCGCAAGCACAACGTGCGTGTGCAGCCGGGCGGCATCTTCATGGAAGTGGCGCGCCTGCAGGGCAAGGAACACGAAGTCATGCCGCGCCTGGCCGACCTTGGCTGCAACGTGATCGAGGTCTCCTTCACGGCGACCAACGCCGAACGTGACATGGCCAAGGAAGCCGAGTTCATCGGGCAGGCACGCGAGTTGGGTTTCGCGGTGTTCGGCGAAGTGGGCAAGAAGTTCCATGAGAACGACTCCACGCGCCGTAGCAACACCGAGATCGACGAGGAAGCCACGATCCGCGAATTCATGGCCTTGTTCGATGCAGGCTGCGAGCGGGTGTACTGGGAAGGCCACCTGCTGCGCAACGTGATGGGTGAGGATCCGGAGCGTTTGCTTGCCTCGCGCGCTACCGGGACGCAGCAAGTGCTGCGCGTTGCCAAGGAAGTTGGCGTCGAACGGATCATGTTCGAGGTTTCGTCACTGCGCCCGGTGCTGAACCGTCGCGTACTGCAGTTCTGGCTGATGACGCTTTTCGGCACCGAAGTGAACATCGGCAACGCGCGGCTTGAGGAGTTGGGCTATCTGGAGGCGCTGCGCTCGGGCAGCCATCCGGTGCACGGCTTCGGACAGGCGGGCGACTACCCGTGGATCCGCGCAATGGAAGACGGCAAAGCCGACCATGCATGGTGGGGCGAAGCTCTGCGCATCTAAGGCCACAGGAGTCTGCGTATTCCGAATCAACCGCACCACTCGAAACAACCAGCAAGGGGACAACTATGAAGACCAGGATCCGGGCCGGGCTGCTGGCGTACTGCGCCCTGACAGCGGCCTTTCCCTCCGCGATGGCGCAAGGCGCCGACTACCCGAACAAGGCGATCACGATGATCGTGCCGTTCACGCCGGGCGGTGGCACGGACATCATGGCGCGCCTCGTGGCGGAAAAGCTCAGCCGTGCGCTGGGGCAACCCGTCGTGGTGGACAACAAGGCTGGCGCAGGCGGCACTATCGGCACCGAACTCGCGGCGCGCGCCGAGCCCAACGGTTACACGCTGATGATGGGCTCGGTCAGTACCATCAGCATCAACCCCAGTCTGTACAAGAAGCTGGCCATCAATCCGCTGAAGGATCTGGCGCCGATCGGCTTGTTCGCGTCGACGCCGAGCGTGATTGCCGTGCCGAACAGCCTGCCGGTGAATTCGGTGCAGGACCTCATCACTTACGCCAAGGCCAACCCGGGCAAGGTGAATTTCGGCTCTGCGGGCAACGGTACCTCGCACCACTTGGCGGGCGAGTTGTTCAAGCAGCAGGCGGGCGTGGACGCGCAGCACATCCCTTACAAGGGCTCGGCACCTGCGCTGATGGGGTTGATGCGCGGCGATGTGCAGATCCTGATTGCGAACATGCCCTCACTCAAGCCGGCGATCGACAACAAGCAGATCAAACCCATTGCACTGACCAGCCTGGAACGTTCACCGCAATTTCCGGAATACAGCACCGCCAATGAATCCGGCTTGCCGGGCTTCGAGGTGATCGTCTGGTACGGCATCTTTGCTCCCGCTGGAACGCCCGAGCAGATCGTCAACAAGCTCAATGCGGAACTGCGCAAGATCACGGCCATGGCTGACGTGCGCAAGAGGCTGAACGACCAAGGCGCAGATCCGATCAACTCGACCCCGCGCGAGTTCGCGCAACGCATCCAGAAGGATTACGAGATCTGGAAGAAGGTTGTCGACAGTTCGGGTGCGAAGGCGGACTAGCCTCAAAATCAGATTGACCTTTCCCGAAGCTGCAGCGCCGCCCGCCAGCTCTGCTACCGTTCGCGACTTGAACGGAATGCATCCCATGCTTGTCAAATCCAGAGCAATTTACTGCGCGGTCATGCATCGCGCCATCGTCAGGCTTGGCACCTTGGGTCTGGCCTGGCTATGCCTGGCAGACGCGAGCCGGGCGGAGATCAGCCTGGCGACTGCGGCTGGCGAGGACCGTTGGTCCCGGCAGGTCGAGGCGCAATGGCTGCCGCGCACCCGCGCGGCCTTGCAATCGGTTGATTTGCTGGCGCGCAGTCAATATGGCGTCGATCTCAGCGATCGCTTGAAACTGGGCCTGGCGGCTGCGCCGAAGGCCGGCTTGCCCGAAGGGCTGACATTGCTGCTGGTCGAGGCGGGCCTGGGTGAAGCCGAGTTGCGCCAACGCGCCTTGATCCGGCCGGTGCGTTTGGCCATGCAGGCGCTGGTTGACCAATTGAGCCTGGGTCAGACCAAGAAATTGCCGTCCTGGCTGCCGGCCGGCTTGGCCGAAATGGTTGCCTGGCAGACCTTGGCCGAGCTGGGCTTGCCGCCGCTGCAGACCGCTTTGCCGGCGCTCAGCCGGCCGCCGATTGCCGATCCCTTGCGAGCCGAACAACTGCTGCAGGCCCAGCAGCGCGCCCGTCTGAATTTGCAGCTCAGTCGGGCGGCTGTCGAAGCCTTGCAAAGCCGACTGGGCGCTGACTTTCATCCCCGCATGCGGGCTTATCTGCAAGCTGCCGGACAGGACGGTTTTGATGCCAACGGGCAGTTTGCTGCGGCCTTTGGCATCAACACCAAAGACTTGCTGCAGCAGGTCGAAGCCAAGCCGGCGGCAAGCCCTGTCAAGGCTGTCCCGGCGCTGCGCCCGGTGACTCTGGTCGATGCCAGCAATGACAGGCCTGAAGTCCGCAAGGCCTGGACGGCCTTCATGGCGGCGGCCAAGCCGCGCGCGCTGGCCTTCTCGGCCGATGGCAGCTGGGGCCTGGGCGAGGCCAGCCGCCGGTCGATCGACCTTGCACTGGCAGGCTGCCGCAGCATGGGGGGCAGCCAATGCCGCTTGATCGCGCTTGACGACGAGATCGTGCTGCGCCCCGACCGCGCCCATGTGGCAGTGCAGATGGGCGGCTATGTGAACGACGAATTTGCGCAGCAGGTCGAACGCGACTGGCTCGGTTTGGTGCGCCAGGCCAGCGCTGAATTCGACCGCCTGGTCAACGACGTCCTGAAGGTCCGCCTGACGCGCGACACCCAGATCTACGTTGGTGCCGGCGTCGATGACTATGCGCAGATCCTGCACAAGGACATGGACCTGAGTGAATCGCGCGCCGAGCTGCAGGGCGAGCTCAGCGGCGGCCTGTCGAACAGCCGGGGTCAGATTGCGCTCAAGTTCACGCCCAAGCAAAACCGCGCGGCGGCCTATGAGCTGGCGGTCAAGACCACCTTGCATGAGTTGACCCATGAGCTGCAGAAGCAGCTCGGCAACAACCATGCCGGTTTCAGGCCACCGGTGTGGATTCGCGAAGGCACGGCCGATCTGATCGCGCATCTGCTCGCACCACAGGTCCGCTTTGATGACATCGAGGCGCAGGCGCTGCGCAACTGGCGCGAGCGCATTCTCGGCTGGTGGCGCAGCGGCAACAAGACCGGCTTGAAGCCCGACGATCTGGTCGGCCTCACCGGTCAGGGCTGGCTGATGATGATGAAGGACAAGCGCGGCAACTACCAGATGGCCGGCCTGATGAGCATGTATCTGCAGGCCATCACCGGGCCGGCATTCCTGCCTGCCTGGGTCGAATATCACCGCCTGGCCGGCCAGAAGAACCGTTCGGCGCGGGCTTCATTCGAGCTGGCCTTCGGCCTCAGCGAGGCGGATTTCCTCGCCGATTTCAAGCAATGGCTGGCGCTGCAATGAGGCCGCAGCGCTCAGCCTGCTTGTGCTTAGACGCGGCCCAGCGCCTGGAGGATTTTCTCGGGTGTGAAGGGCTGTGAAAACACCGCTGCGCCATGCGGGCGCAGGGCGTCGTTGATCGCGTTCATCACTGCTGCCGGTGCGCCTGCGGTGCCGGCTTCGCCAGCACCCTTGGCACCGAGCTGCGAGCTCAGCGTCGGCGTCTGTACATGGGCGACGACGATGTCGGGCATCTCGCCGGCCATCGGCACCAGGTAGTCGGCCATGCTGCCGTTGAGCAACTGGCCGCCGCTGTCGTAGAGGCATTCCTCGTAGAGCGCGCCGCCGATGCCCTGCACGATCGCGCCGCGCATCTGCTCGTCGACCAGCATCGGGTTGATGACGCGACCGCAGTCTTCCACCGCCCAATGCTTGAGCAGCTTGACGAAGCCGGTCTCGATGTCGACCTCGACATAGGATGCCTGCACGCCATTGGTGAAGATGAAGGGGTAGTCGCGCTGGGCGTAATGGCGCGTCACCATCAGCTCGGGCGTGAAGCCCGCTGGCAAGGTGTCGGGCCTGAAATAGGCGACGCGGCCAAGTTCGGACAGCGCCATCAGCTCGGCCTTGCTCGCAGCGTCGATCACCGCGTCGCGATGCAGCGCCAGCTCGGCCGCCGGCCGGCCCAGGATCGCCGCGGCCACCAGCAGGATGTTCTGGCGCAGCGCCTGGCCGGCTTGCAGCACCGCTTCGCCGCCGATACCGGCACCGCGCGAGGCCCAGGTGCCGCCGCCATAAGGCGTGACATCGGTGTCGCCGGTGACGACGCGGACCTTGTCCATCGATACGCCGACCGCGTCTGCGGCGATCTGCGCAAAAATCGCTTCATTGCCCTGGCCCTGCTCGCCGACGCTGACCAGCACAGTGATGCTGCCCGTCGGCTCGAAGCGGGCGGTCGCGCCGTCCTGTGCGGCGATGCGTGCGCCGCCGACGCCATAGAAAGCCGCGCCCGGATTGGTCAACTCGATCAGCGCGGCGAAGCCGATGCCGCGGTGGATACCGCGCAAACGCAGCGCGGCCTGTTCGGCCAGCAGCGCGGGGTAGTCGATCAGCGTTTCGATCTTGTCCAGGCATTGCTGGTGCGAGAGCTTTTCCAGCCTGATGCCTGATGCGCCGGTGGCCGGATAGGCATCGTCGCGGATCACATTGCGCTTGCGGAATTCGAGCGCGTCCATACCCAGCTTGGCTGCCGCCAGATCGACCAGACCTTCGGTCACCGCGCAGGCGATCGGGTGGCCGACACCGCGGTATTGACAGGTCGGCGTCTTGTTCAGGAACACCACTTTCAGCTGCGCCCGGTATTGCTTGTGCTGGTAGGGGCCGCCGGTCAGGTTGACGACCTGGTTGCCTTCGATCGCGCTGGTGCGCGGGAACATCGAGTAAGGGCCGATGCCGGTCAGGTCGTCGATTTCGAAGGCGAGGATGTCGCCTTCTTTCGAGGCGGCGATGCGCCCCTTGATGCGGTGTTCGCGCGCATGGATGTCGCTGGTGAACGATTCGAGCCGGTCAGCGACGAACTTCACCGGCCGCTGCAGCAGCAGCGCCATCGCCACGGTGGCGAAGTCATCGGGATAGGCGTGGACCTTGATGCCGAACGAGCCACCGACATCCTTGCAAACCACCCGCACCGCCGATTCAGCCAGGCCGAACTGGCGCGAATACAGGTCCTGCATCATGTGCGGGGCCTGCTGCGAGTGGTAGACGGTCAGGCGCTGGTCGCCCGGGTTCCAGTCGGCAATCTGGCAGCGCGGCTCGAGCGTCACGCCGGTATGGCGGCCGAAATCGAAAGTCGCTTCGGCCACCACTGCGGCGCTGGCAAATGCCGCGTCGACGCCGCCGGTATCGAGACTGCGGCCAAAGCATTGGTTGTCGCCGAGCTCGGGGTGGATCAAGGGTGTGGCGGGGTCGAGCGCGGTGCTCATCTCGGTCGCTGCAGGCAAGGCTTCCCATTCAACCTGCAGGTATTGCAGCGCGTCTTCGGCCTGTGCGCGGGTCTCGGCTACCACCGCCACCACCGGCTCGCCCTGCCAGCAGGCGCGGTCGATGGCCAGCGCATATTGGGGTGCCGATTTCATCCCGGCCAGATGGCCCAGCGTGGCGACCCAGGGTTTGCAGACGGCAGCGACTTCAGCGCCGTCGAAGACGCCCAGCACGCCCGGCATCATGCGGGCAAAGCTGCGCTCGATGCTGAGGATGCGGCAATGCGCGACCGGCGAGCGCCAGTAGACGACATGGCACAGGCGCGGCAGCTTGAGGTCATCGACATAACTGCCGCGACCTTCAACCAGGCGGCGCGCGCCGGTGCGGCTGATTGAAGCGCCGATATAGCGCGGGTCGACGGTGACCGAGTTCATCTCTGCGGCGCTCATTGGGCGGCTCCGGCTTTGCGGCTGGCCAGCACATCGCAGATCGCGTCGACGATGGCCTGATAACCGGTACATCTGCAGTAATTGCCCGAGATCCAGTGGCGCACCTGTTCGCGGTCAGCATCGGGTTGGGTTTCGATCAGCTCGGCCGCTGCCATCAGCATGCCCGGCGTGCAAAAGCCGCATTGCAGCGCATTGCGCGCGACGAAGGCGTCTTGCAAATCCTTCATGCTGCGGCCAGCGGTCAGGCCTTCCACCGTCTCGACGCTGCGTCCGTCGGCTTGCACTGCCAGGACCAGACAGCCGCGCACGACCTGGCCGTCGAGGCGCACCGTGCAAGCCCCGCAGACGCCATGCTCGCAGCCCAGGTGCGAACCGGTCAGCCCCAGGTCTTCGCGCAAGAAGTCGACCAGATGCTGGCGCGGCGCGACTTCGCATTGGTGCGCCTGGCCGTTGACGGTCAGGTGGATCAGGTGTTTGTCGTTCATCATGGGGTTCCAGGATTCAGCATGGCGGTCAGGCCGCGGCGCGCCAGCACCAGCGCGAGATGGCGCTTGGTGGCGGCCGAGTTGGTCAGGTCGGCGAGCGGATCCAGTTCGCTGCGCAGCACCTCAAGCAAGGGCTCGAGCAGGTCAGCGGTCAGCGGCCGCTGGCCCAGCCAGGTTTCGGACGCCGTTGCGCGCAGCGGCGTCCTGCCAAGCCCCAGGAATGCCAGCTTGACTCTCACCAGACCGGCTTGTGCACGAGTCGCTGCCAGCGCCAGCCCGACGATCGCGTAATCGCCATGGCGCCTTGCCAACTCGTCGAATGCAAACAGCTGATCCGGCGCCGCGATCGGCAACTCGCAAGCAGTGATCAGCTCGCCTTCGGCCAAAGCGGTGCTGTAGAGGTCGAGAAAGAAATCCTGCGCCGCGATGCGGCGCTCGCCCTTGGCGCTTTGCACCACGACGATGCCGTCGAGCGCCATCAGGCAGGCCGGCCATTCGGCCGCCGGATCGGCATAAGCAATCGAGCCACCCCAGGTGCCGAGGTTCCTGATCGCCCGGTGCGCGATATGCGGCGCGGCCAGGCTCAACAGCGGCGCATGTTGGGCGACCAGCGCCGAGGCTTCGATCTCGCTATGCGTGGCCAGCGCGCCGATGCGCAGGAAACTGCCCTGCAATGAAATGCCTTTCAGCGCGGTGATGCCGGTGATGTCGATCAGCAGCGCGGGCTCGGACAAACGCATGTTCAGCGTCGCCAGCAGCGTCTGACCGCCGGCCAGCAGGCGCGCTTCGTCGCCATAGTCAGCTTGCAGTTGGAACACCGCGTCGAGGTGGCGCGGCTTGATGTAGTCGAAGGCAGGGGCTTTCATGGCGGCTCCGGTCAGCGCAGGGTCGCAGCGACCCAGAAGCCGAAGGCGGTCGCCGCAGCTCCGAGCGTGAACCAGAGCACCCGCAGCGCTTCGCCGGCCAAGGGCGAGGCGGCGGGTTCGGGGCGGCTGGCGCTGCGCAGCGGCGCGGGCTGCTCGCTGAGCGGCGCCTGTTGTGTGCCTGCAACGGTTGGTGCCTCATCGCTCAACTGCGCGCTGAAGGCTTTGAAGAACAGGTCGGCCGTCTGCTTGGCCGAGGCGTCGATCATGCGGCCGCCAATCTGCCCGAGCTTGCCGCCGACCGAGGCCGCGGCGCTGTAATGCAGCCGGGTGCCACGGCCTTCGCTGCTCAGCTTGACCGTCGAACTGCCTTTGGCGAAACCGGCCGCACCGCCCGAACCTTCGAAATTCATCACGCAGCCCTCATTGGCGCGCACCTCGCTCATCAGGATCTTGCCGACGAAGCGCGCGCGCACCGGGCCCATCTTGATCAGCACCCGCACATGGGTTTCGGTCGGTGACAACTGGCGCACTTCTTCGCCGCCGGGAATGCTGGCCAGCAGCACTTGCGGGTCGTTCAGCGCCTGCCAGACTCGCTCGCGCGCCGCGTCGATAAAGATGTCGCCATTCAGTTCCATGGGCTGCTTTCGAATTGCTTTGGGGTTTATACGGATGATCCTATTGACCAAACGATCAACAATGCTAACCAAGCTTGATCAATTGGTAAACAAGAAATAACCCGGACTTACCCGCAGCCTCGCCTGATGACCCAGCTCCCCGCCCTCAGCCTCGAATC
>CAMDHE010000077.1 GCA_945898095.1 Roseateles toxinivorans
CAGCGGGCTACAACATTCGCTGGCTGCTGAGGATGATCGTCATGAAAGGCATGCGGGGGCGCCTGCTGCAGCCGGCAAGGTTGTCGGACTTTGGGCGCGTATTCGGCGCATTGGTTTCGAAATTCGCCCGATTCACAAGACTGCCGGCGCCAACGCCGGCGCTGGTGAGTTGAAATTGGATTTTTCAGGGACGACTACTGAAACGCCACCTCGGCAAAGCCGCGCAGTTTGCGGCTGTGCAACTGGCTCAGCGAACCGGCGCGCAGCAACTCGACTGCGCGCAGGCCGATGCGCAAATGCTGATCGACCTGGCCACGGTAAAACTGGTCGGCCATGCCGGGCAACTTGATCTCGCCGTGCAGCGGCTTGTCGCTGACGCAAAGCAGGGTGCCATAGGGCACACGGAAGCGGAATCCGTTGGCCGAGATGGTGGCGCTTTCCATGTCCAGCGCGATCGCCCGGCTCTGGCTGAAGCGGCGCTCCGGGCCGCCATGCGGCGTCAGTTCCCAGTTGCGGTTGTCGGTTGAAGCGACGGTGCCGGTGCGCAGGATTTTCTTCAAGTCCCAGCCCGCCAGTAGGGTCACATCGGCAACCGCCTGTTCAAGCGCTTGTTGTACTTCGGCGAGCGGCGGAATCGGCACCCATAAGGGCAGATCGGCGTCGAGCACATGGTCTTCGCGCACATAGCCATGGGCGAGCACATAGTCGCCGAGCTGCTGGCTTTTGCGCAGGCCGGCGCAATGGCCGAGCATCAGCCAGGCATGCGGGCGCAGCACGGCGATATGGTCGGTCATTGTCTTGGCATTGGCCGGGCCAACGCCGATATTGACCATCGTGATGCCGCTGCGGTCGCGCCGCAGCAAATGGTAGGCCGGCATCTGCGGCAACCGCGGCAAGGCCGCGCCAGCAGGCGTGTCGGAACTGCAGCCAACCCGGCAGGTGAACAGGTTGCCGGGTTCGACAAAGCCGATGCAGTCATCGAGCTCGTGCGGATGCAGCGGGTCGGGAGCATGCTGCATCAGCTCATGGCCTAGGCGGACAAACTCGTCGATATAGAACTGGTAGTTGGTGAACAGCACGAAGTTCTGGAAATGCTCGTTCGAGGTGCCGGTGTAATGGCGCAGGCGCTGTAACGAGTAGTCGACGCGCGGTGCGGTGAACAAGGCCAGCGGGCTGGGCGCGCCGGGCGCCGGCTCATGGGTGCCATTGGCGATGCTGTCGTCCATCGCGGCAAGGTCGGGCAGGTCGAACAGGTCATGCATCATGCGGCGGCGCTCGAGGCTCAATGAGCCTTCGATATGTTCGCGCTCGCCGAGGGCGAAATGCAGCGGAATCGGCTGGTTGCTGGTGCCGATCTGCAGCGCTACGCCATGGTTTTCCAGCAGCAGGTTGAACTGCTGACGGTAATAGTCGGCAAACAGGTCGGGCCTTGTCAGCGTTGTTTCATAGCTGCCGGGACCGGCGACGAAGCCATAGGCCAGGCGCGAATCGGCGCGCGCCACGGTCTCGGTTTGCACACGCACGAAGGGGTAGCAGGCGCGCACCGGGCTGATGTTTTCGCCGGCAACAAAGCGCTGCAAGGCCACCCGCAAATGGGCCACGCTGGCGGCATAGATTTTTTGCGCATGGGCCAATGCCGCCGGGGCATCGGCAAATTCCATCGGGGCAATGAAGGCCGGGGTCTGCTGATGCATCATGGGGTTCCTATTTGATCGGGATCGGAGTCGCCCGATCGACTGCCACCGCAGTGACGCTGTTTTGTGGCGAGCCTTCGATGACTCGGTCGGAATAGGTCAGGTAGACCAGAGCATTGCGCTTGCTATCGACCATGCGGACGATCCGCAGCTTCTTGAAAACCAGCGAGATACGTTCGTTGAAGACTTCTTCCTGCTGCGGCAAGGGCTTGGCAAAGCTGATCGGCCCGGTCTGGCGGCAGGCGATCGAGGCCTCGGATCGGTCTTCGGCCAGACCGAACGCGCCTTTGATGCCACCAGTCTTGGCGCGTGAGACATAGCAGGAGATGCCCGCCACTTTGGGGTCGTCGTAGGCGTCGACGACGATTTTGTGATCGGGGCCGATCAGCTTGAAGACGGTGTCGACCTCGCCGATCTGTTCGGCATTGACCCAGCCGCAACTGACTACCGTCATCAGGCTGATGATCAGGCCGGCAAGCATGACTTTTTTCATCTTCGACTACCCTTCTTGGCGTGGCGTGAACTATTCGAAATTTGCGGAAAAACGCTTTTCCCAGGCCTCGACTTCGGGCAGGCCCAGCCAATCCTTGTATTCCTGCGAGCTCAGCAATCGGTCTTTCATGGCGGGCCTGTTGCCGTCGGTCTTCAGATCGCCAGCGGTCCGCCGGCATCGATATTGACCATGGCGCAAAGCCAGGCGCAAGCGGGTGGCGCGCGGGATTACTGGAATCACTGCGTTCATGCAGGCAATTTCCAGTCGGGGTATTTCTGCAGGAAGGGCATCAAGCCGCCTTCACCCAGAATCGCGCAGATTTCCCGCGGCACGCTGGCAAGTGGATGACTCAGTTGTTGCGCCGGCAGATGCAAGCGCCGCGCATTGATGTCGATCTCGACGCTCTCGCATTCGATTACGCCCGTGACATCGCATTCAAGCACCGGCAGGCCGTTGTTGATGGCATTGCGAAAGAACTGGCGCCCGAAACTCCGGGCTACGATCGCTGCCACACCCATGCGGCGCAGGATATGCACGGCCTGCTCGCGCGACGAATTGATGCCGAAATCCTTGCCCGCGACGATGATGCCGCCGCTGGTGAAACGGCTGGCAAAGCCCGGTGCGACCGCCTCGAAGGCCTGGGCTGCGATGAAGGCCAGGTCCTTGCCGGGAAGGTATTTTCCGGAGCAATTCAGATCGGTATTGACATCGTCGCCGAGCAAAAAGGCCGGCCCGGAAAAAATTCCAAATGCATCAGCCATATGCTGCCTCCCATTGCCCACCGGGCACAGTCCTGGGGTCGGTGATCTGCCCGGTCAGGGCCGAGGCTGCGACCGTGGCGGCCGAGCCCAGCCAGATGTCAGCTTCGTGGTTGCCCAACCGTCCTTTGAAGTTGCGATTCGCGCTCGAGATCACCACTTCGCGGTCGCCCGGAATCAGATGGTTGGTGATGCCCACACAGGTGCCGCAACCGGCCGCCTCCACCGATGCGCCGGCCTCGGTCAGAGCTTCTAGCAGGCCTTCGCGCGCTGCGGCCAGATAAATTTGCCGCGAAGCCGGGGTGATGATCAGCCGTACCCCTTTGGCGATATGGCGACCTTTCAGGATCGCAGCAGCCTGGCGAATATCGTCGAGCCGGCCATTGGTACAGGTGCCGATCAAGGCGAAATTGATCTTCTGCCCGGCAACTTCGGAGGCGGCGACGACATCGTCGACGGCATGCTTTCTGGCCACCTGCGGCGCTAAATTGCTGACGTCGATGTCGAGTCGGTCGGCGTAGACCGCGTCAGCATCTGCGAACACCGCTTGCGGCGGTTTGGCGCGATGCGCGGCCAGCCAGGCGATGGTCTTGTGGTCGGCTTCCAGCAGCGCGGCTTTGGCGCCGAGTTCTGCCGCATGGTTGGCCAGGGTCATCCGGTCATCGATTTCCATCGCACTGACAGCTGATCCGACATATTCGATCGCCCGATAGTTGAGCCCTTCCGCGCCGAAGCGGCCGAGCATATACAGCGTGATGTCCTTGGCCCAGACGCCTGGCTGCAAACTGCCCTGCAGATTCACCCGTACCGACTCCGGTACGCGCAGCCAGATCTTGCCGGTGCTGAGAATCGCGCTGACATCAGTGCCTTCGATACCGGTGCCGAAGGCATTGAAAGCGCCGTAGGTCACCGAGTGGGAGTCTGTACCGACGATCAGATCACCGCAGGTCAGGTGGCCACCTTCAGGCATCACCTGATGACAGATGCCGTCGCCGATGTCGTAGAGCTTGGCGCCATGCTCTTCGGCAAAGCGGCGCATGTCTGAATGACCTTGCGCGGCTTCGACGGTGGGTGGCGGCGAGAAATGATCCATCACCCAGGCGGATTGCATTGCATAAGGTAAATGGCTGGCGCCAGCCTGCTTGATGATGCGGATCGCATTCGGTGCGCGTGCATCATGGACCATGGCAAAGTCGACCCGGGCGATGACGATGTCACCGGCCCGGACTTTCTCCGCACCGGCATGACTGGCGAGAATCTTTTCGGCAATGGTGGCACTCATGAATCAGCCTTGATTTTGGCGTTGCGCACGACAATTCCCAATTTTTCACTTTCGGCACGAAGATGCCAAGCCGCTTCAGCAGGTGTTGACTGCGCGGGGTCCACGCCGAGTTTGCGTAATTGCGCCACCACGGCCGGATCGGTCAATGCCGCGACGATTGCGGCATTCAATTTCCGGACTTTTTTTCTATGACGAGATTTTGCTTGAGAGCTTCAGCCAGACGCGGCGCCATGATTCTGGCAGCCGTATCAGAACTACCACCGGCATCGCAACCGACCAGTAGTTTTATCGAGCGTGCCGGGAATATTTCCATATCAGCCGAGATACTGGCAGAAGCCAAACCCAGCAGTCCGCCGAATAATAAAATATCCCTCTGATTTATTATTTTCATGCGGAATTTCCCCGATAACTCTTGCTCGTCATATCTTATATCAATTTGAATTTGGTTTTTCCAGGTTGGTCTTGCCGCCTCAACGCGCCCGCGGATCGCCCAGATAGGTCTTCAGCCATTGGCTCATTTCCCATTGCACATGGCCGACCGATTCGCGCGCTGTGTAGGCATGCGACTCATGGGGCAGCGAGACATAGCGGACATTGCCGCCGGTGCCCGCCATAGCCTGGAACAGGCGCTCCGACTGCAGCGGAAAAGTACCGCTGTTGTTGTCATCCGCGCCATGGGTCAGCAGCAGCGGCTCCTTGATCTGGTTGGCATAGAGGAAGGGTGAGAGCTTCAGATAGCCCTCGCGCGCTTCCCAGAGGCTGCGCCGTTCGCTCTGGAAACCGAATGGCGTCAAGGTGCGGTTGTAAGCGCCGCTGCGGGCAATGCCGGCCTTGAACAAGTCGGTGTGGGCGAGCAAGTTGACGGCCATGAAAGCGCCGTAGCTGTGGCCACCGATGGCCAGGCGTTTCGGGTCGATGACGCCGAGCTCCTCGGCCTTGTCGATGATGGCCCGGGCGTTCATCGTGATCTGCTCGACAAAGCTGTCGTTGACCGTTTTAGGGTCACCAACGATCGGCATCGTCGCATCGCTGATGACGACAAATCCGTCCATCACCAGCATCATCGGGCTCAATCCAGGGAAGCTCGAAAAGCGGTTGGCCGAGCCGCTGACCTGGCCGGCGATGCTCGACTCTGAAAATTCCATCGGATAGGCCCAGACCAGTCCGGGGCGGCGCTCGCCTTCCTTGTAGTCAGGGGGCAGGTAGAGCCAGAACGACAGGTCGACGCCATCAGCACGTTTGAAGCTGACCAGCTCGCGACGGACTTTGCGCAACTGCGGCGAATTGTCCTTGACCTTGGTCAGCGCGATGACGCTGTTGCCCTCATGCAGAAACAGGTTCGGTGGCTCGGTGGCGGATTCCCTTTGCGTAACCAGGCGCCCGCCATCGAGCATCACGAGCGCTTGTTCGTGCTGACTTTCGCTCGACTGGAACAAGCGGATCGTGCTCAGGTCCTTGAGCGAAAAACGGTCGAGGAAGGGTCGATCGCCCTTCGGACTCGACCCGGCGCCGGCCAGCAGCAACTCGCCTTGGGCGGCGATCACCACCATGCGCCCGTTCGGCAGCATTCTTGTCATCGGCGTGCCAGGGTGGCGGTAGCGCTCGCGGATCGAATGATCGAACAATGCCCGGCTTTTCGAACCGTTCAGCGGCAGCAGATAGCTGCGTGTCCAGGCGCGCTGGCGGTCTATCTCGGTCAGCAGCGCATGCTGACCATCGTCCAGAAATGCCAGGCGCGCGAAGCGATGCGGCATCCGCTGCACCTCCTGCGGATCGCCGGTGAACGGCGGATCGAGGCGCATGATGCGATCGCGAAATGGCACTTTGTTGTTCAGGTCGCCGCCGTCCAGCGCCTCGATCCAGAAGACCGCTGCGTCGTTGCCCGGAGAGGCCATGAAGCCGCGCGGACCCGCAGCTACGCCACCGATGCTGACACCTTGACGCAGCGGCAAGCGAGCCAACTCGCGCAGCAATCGGCCATCGCGATGGCGCAGTTCGACCACGCGCGGGAAATCATCCCAGGGCAGGCTGTAGCTGAACGGGCGTAGCAGTCGTTCGGTCAGCAGGTACTGGTGATCGCCGGCGCTGCCGACGCCACTGACGCTGCTGAACAGCGCGGGTGCGCCGAGATCGCGCGATATGCCGCTGGCGATATCGACCAGCGTCAGGCTGGAGCGGGCATGGTATTCAAACAAGGCCTCGTCCTGGGAGTTCTTCAGCAGGTCCGGGTAGGTGCGCTCGGGTGAGGTACGGTAGACACTTTCCTGCATAACAGGTCCGGTGAGCGCATGCGATTGCGGCTGCGGGTTGCGTTTGTCCGGCAAACTCAGCACCAGCAATTCATGCGCGTTCAGCCAAGTCGGTTCGCCGCGCGCGAGCACCTTGTTCAGTTTCAGGAACGCGATCGGCCGGATCCTCCCGCTGAAAGTATCGCCAACCCATAACTCGCTGGCCTGTTCGGTGCGCCGCTCCAGCACAAAGCGCAAGCCGTCGGGGGCCCAGCTGAAACTGTGGAAGACATTGCCCGCAGCATTGCCCGGCAGTTCGACCTGGCGCACTGGCGCATCCGGATTCAGCAGGCTGCGCAGGCGCAAGCGCTGGATCGGCTGGATTGCTTGAGGGCTCGAGTTGCCGGCCTCGAAACGCAGCCCTGCCAGATGCAGCACCGGCCTGGACAGTTCCTCGATCTTGCTGAAGCGACGCAGCTCCAGCGATGCCAGCGTGTGGCGGTCGGGTGAAATCAACTGGCGTGGCAGCAACTGTGCGTCGAGCAGTTCGCGCACTGCTGCGGAAGGCTGCTGGTAGGCCGTTGCTTGTGCCAGCGCAGGCGATGAATGCAGCGCTGGCGCCGCAGCAAAGCAGCCGAGCAGGAGACGAAGAACAAGCGGCAACATCAATGGTTCCTCAACGAAATTTTTGACGACTGGCGACGATTTCAGGTTCTGGCACCAAGCAACCAGGCCAGGCCTGTGAAGCTGACAAAAGCAGCTGCGGTCGAGGCCAGGATGATGCGCGCCACCCGGCCATTGTCGGCCCCATAGCGCTCGGCCAGCAGCGACACATTGCTGGCGCTTGGCAAAGCGGCCGCCAGCGTCAGCACCAGCAACTGGAATTTGTTCAGCGGCGCACCCAGAGCAATCGCCGCAGCCCCCAGCAGGAAGACCAGCGCCGGGTGTAAGAGCAACTTGATCGCCGCGACCGGCAGGTACAGCCCGGCCGGCGTGCGGCTATGGGCATGCCGACCGGCCCGCCAAAGCACCGCACCAATGGTGAACAAGGCCACCGGCGTGGCAGCATCGCCCAGCATCTTGACCAGAGCGTTGAGTGGACCGGGAAGGTGCAGGCCGGTGATCGAGAACAGCACACCGACCGCAATCGCCCAGGGCAGCGGGTTGGACAGCGCGCTGCGCAGAGCGCTGGCCGCAGCCTGCCGGACGCTGTCCGCGCTGCCGGCATCAGCGCGCGCCAAGGCCAGGCAGAGCGAACTCGTCACGAACAGATCGACCAGCAGGGTGCAGATCACCGGCCCGGCAGCGGCTTGCCCGAGCAGCGCTACCAGCAATGGCACGCCGATGAAGCCGCTGTTCGGGAAGGCGGCCACCAGCGCACCGAAGGCAGCGTCCTTCAGTTGGACCTTGGCGCCATGCGTGACAGCGATGGTGAAAGAAACGATCACCAGCGCGGCTGCGAGATACACACCGAGCACGCCCGGATTCAATAGCTCGAGCACCGGGGTGTTCATGCCGAAACGGAACAACATGCAAGGCAGGGCGAAAAAAAGCACAAAACCGTTCAAGCCTGGAATCGCTGCCTCGGCCAGCAGGCCGCGCCACGCGGCCAAGTAGCCGCACAGGATCAGCGCAAAGAATGGCAGGGTAATGGCGAGGATGGTCTGCATGAGGATCTATGGCGGGATGCAGCAAGGATCAGGAAACTTGTCCCGCTGCCTTGGTTTGCCGTGGTTGCGGGCGCCGGATTCGGGGAGTGCTGAATGGTTTCATGGCGGGCAGAATAACCTGAGACCGTAGATGCGGCGGCGGCCCGCTGCCCGGCTTGGTCCTGACTGGCGCCGACATGAATGCTTCATTTCCCACGCAAGGCCGGCAATTTGACCTGGAATTCGCAGCAAGGATGGCTCCGCGCAAATTCTCCTTGATGCTGGCCGGCCTCAGCGCAGCGGCGGGAATCATGCTGGCTGCGCATCATCCCTTGTCGGCAGGTCTGGCGGTTGCCGCCTGGCTGCTGGCAGCCGGCTTGGCCGCGCGCTACTGGACGCAGACGCCCTTGCTGCTGGCCTTGCTGCCGCTGATCGGTTTTGCGCCCTGGAGCGGCTGGATCACTTTCGAAGAGCTTGATTTGCTGGTGCTGGCCTGCGCAGCGGGCGGCTATGCCTCGATCGGACTTGGGCGGGTTGCGCCGCCGCGTGCGCCCGCCTGGCGGCAGATGCTGGGCTATTCGTCCTTGACCTTGATCCTGCTGGCCTTGTTCGGTGCCTCGGTGCTGCTGTCGATGTGGCGCGGTTTCGAGGCCGCCGGCGGTTTCGAGTTTGGTTGGTTTCAGGGCTATCACGAGTCGATGAACAGCCTGCGCGCTGGCAAGAGCTATTTCATGGCCTTGCTGCTGCTGCCGCTCTGGGTACAAGCAGGGGCGTCGCAGCCTCGACAGCTGCAAAAGGCATTGCTGCTGGGCATGACCGGAGCGCTGGCGACGACCGGTCTGGCGGCCCTGTCCGAGCGACTGGCCTACACCGCTTTGCTGGATTTTTCGACCCAATACCGCAGCACCGCCCTGTTCTGGGAGATGCATGTCGGCGGCGCAGCCCTCGACTGCTGCCTGGCCATGGGCATGCCCTTTGCGGTTGATTTCTGGCTGCGGCAACGCTCACCCTGGCGCTTTGCTGCGGCTGCCGCGCTGGTCCTGCTGGGCTGTTATGCCGTGTTGACGACTTTCTCGCGCGGCGTTTATGCCGCAGTGCCGCTGAGCCTGGGAATACTGCTGATGCTGCAAGCCTTGCAGCGGCGGCGCGCAGGTGCGGCAAGACGGCCCCGCCCAGCCTTGCTCGGCGCCCTGCTGATTACGGCCGGCTTTGGCAGCGCAGCGACCTTGATGTTTGGCAGCAGCGGTTACCGCGGTCTGCTGGCCTTGTTGGGTGTTCTGGCCATCTTGTTGACCCTGTCGGACAGCCATCGGCTGCCCACTCTGGCGCAACGCATGAAGGCCTTATTTTTCGGACTATTGCTGGCCGCGCCGCTGGTGACAATCGGCTGGGCGGTATCGCAGGTCATCCCCAAGGCGGCCTATGTGGTCTACGCTCTGGTCTGGCTGGGGGCAGCCGCGCTGCATTGGCAGGACAAGCCGGGGCAGGTCAGACCGTTTCACAGCTTGCTGGTGGCCGCCGGCTGGTTCTTGCTGCTGGCCTGTCCGGTCCTTGTGGCTGAATACTGGGGCGGTGCGCAAGCTGGCACCGACGCGGCCTGGGCGATGGCGGGCCTGAGCCTGCTGCTGCCCTTGTTCTGGCTGGTGCCGGCGCTATGGCCTTTCCAGGCGGGCAGCTTGCGTGAGGGCTGGCGCGAGCGCGGCAAGCTGTTCACAACCGCGCTGCTGCTGGCGAGCTTGCTGGCAGCGATCGGCGGTGGGGCTTACCTTCGGGACCGCGTCTCGACCTGGCAAGAAGACCTCCAGTCACGGTTCCTGCATTGGGAAAAGGGCCTGGCGATGCTGGAAACGCCACAGCAGATATTGTTGGGCAAGGGCTTGGGGCGTTATCCGGCCAGCAATTTCCTGGCTGAACTGGGAACATTCAACACCGGTGATTACCGCGTCAGATCCGATGCCGGACGGCCCTATCTGGCATTGGCCGGTGGCCGGCATCAGATCAGTTGGGGGGAATTTTTGCGGGTCTCGCAGCGCATCGACGCTCCCAAGGGGCAGGTCTTGCTGACCGCGCTGGTGCGGACCCGCAGCGAGGTGGCCCTGCATGCCGAAATTTGCGAAAAACAGCTCCTTTACGACGCCCGTTGCATGGTCAAGTCGGTGAAGGTCAAGCCGCAAGGCGGTGCCTGGCAGCAAGTGGCGTTGCCACTGGGTGAAGCGCCGGAGATGGGTGGCAAATGGTATGCGCCGCGTTTCATCGTGTTTTCGGTCGGGATAGGCAGTAGCGGCGGCCTGGCTGACGTCGGCGCAATGAACCTGATCGACGCCAGTGGTCGATCGCTTCTGAGCAATGGTGACTTTTCCGGCCAGATGGCGCATTGGTTCTTTTCCAGCGATCGCTATCACTTGCCCTGGCATCTGAAGAACGCAGGGCTGCATGTATTTTTTGAGCAGGGTGCAATCGGTCTGGCGCTGCTGGCGGCCTTGCTGAGCTTGGCGCTTTGGCGGTTGATCGGCGGCCGCGGCCGCAACCATGTGCTGGCCCCAGCGCTGGCGGCATCGATTGCCGGTTTTTTCGTGGTCGGCCTGTTCGACAGTCTGCTGGATGCGCCGCGCATCGCTTTCATGTTCTATGGCCTGCTGGCCATCAGCCTTGGGTTGCGCGGCCTGCCTTTGTCAGCTGAAGCGGCGGGCCTGCGCCCGCCGGGCAGACTCAGTTCTTGATATAGCCTTGGGTGACACAAGCGCCTGAAAATGCCCATTGCAGCCGATTGTTCGCATCGGCAGTCGGCGTCATCACGCATGTTTCGGTAGCCAGTATTCCTTTGACCGCGTTCGGCGTCAGCGTGATCACGCCATCGGCAACAGCCAGGCTATTGAAGGCGCCGGTGGCCACCGCGGTCGGCGCAGCCGGGATGCCGCCTGCACCGGCATCGCAGGTCGCAAGCTTGGTTGCTGCGTCAGCGCCATCGGCTTCCTGAAAACAAAGGTCGATCGCCATCTTGTAGGGCCCGGCGGCGGCAATGACTTCGGAATAGGCCGCCTTCTTGATGTAGTTCTGATAGGCAGGGATCGCCACTGCGGCCAAAATTCCGATGATCGCAACGACGATCATCAGCTCGATCAAAGTAAAGCCTTTTTCGATACGCTTCATGATGAAAACTCCGGTTGTGAAACTTGTTGGCAGACGCCAAGCTGTACGCATGGGGCGTGCCAAGTCGATTGCCCAAGGGAGCGATCGGAGCGGTGACAAAATTTGGTCGTTTTGTGACCTTTATTGCGCCTCAAACAGGCTCAGTCCGTCAATTCGCGGCCAGCCGGCCCGGTCGATGTCGGCTTGCCCTATGGCTACTCGCCTGACAAACGCTACCAGTTGCTGTTTGATTCCAGCCAGACTGGAATTGCATCTGGCACTGGATCGGCCGGCCAAGGCCGGATGCATTCCCGAGACCATCGTCGTTGGAGTCTGGAACAAGGGCAAACTGCATCGCAGTGAATATTTTCCGCAAAAATTCCTGCAGTTGATGCCAGGAGCGCTGCGCGAAAGCGTGATCCAGCACAGGCCCGAGGCCCGGCCCCACCGACAGCTATTTGCGAAGCACTGTATGCCCCGTACCAAGGCTATCGCGAGCAGGGCCCGCAGGCCAATCACATGCCCCGCGTTTTCGGGGCCCAGGGCCATGACGAAACGGCATGGTCAGCAAGGCTCGAATCCCTTTGCTGTTCCCGCTAAGCAAGCAATGAGTTGCGACTCAGCGCAAGCGCAGTAGTTTGGCGGTTGAGTTCGTGCCTTCCAGTTCCATCACATAAGTGCCCATCACGCCGCGGCGGATCAACACCTTGGGATTGGTCAGGTAAACCGTGGCGCTGCTGTTGTCATTGATCCGCCAAGCTTGACCATTGGCCAGATTGATCACAGTCTTCGGTCCCCAGCCGTCGAACAGGCCTTCGATGTGGCTGTTGACCACCTCGGCTTCGTTCTTGCGCGGCTGGTCGAGGCCGAAGCTGTCGGGCCTGGCTTCGACGGGGGCTGGCTTTGTCATTACGGTTGCACCGGCCAGTCCGTCATAGCAAGCCAGCCTGGCTTCCTTGTCAACCAGGGCGCGGCAGCGTTGCAAGTCGGCGTTCTGCCCAAAAGCGGCCAAAGGGGCCAGTGCAAGGGCGGCAATAAATGCTTTCATGGCTTATCTCGGCAGCGGGTGAAGCGCAGCATAGCCGAGACGACATGCTGAAATTCGCTGCGTCAACGACAATCATGGGCTATGGCAGTCCTTTCTATTTCCAATGCCCATCTTGCTTACGGCCATGTGGCCCTGCTTGATGGCGCTTCTTTCTCGCTTGAAACAGGCGAGCGTGTCGGCCTGATCGGCCGCAATGGCACCGGCAAATCGTCGCTGCTGAAAATCCTCGCGCAAATCGAAAAACTCGACGATGGTTTGTTGCAGCTGCAGCAAGGCCTGACCAGTGTTTATGTTCCGCAGGAACCGGAGTTACGTGCTGACGCAACGATCTTCGACGTGATCAGCGAGGGCGTGGCCGAGGCCAAGTCCTTGCGCGAACGCTACGAGATCCACGACGAGAACGACGACCTGGCCTGGGTCCAGGAGCGCATCGAACATATCGGTGCCTGGAACTGGGAGCAGCGAGTCGATGAAACTCTGCAACGTCTGGGCCTCGACGGTTCGCGCCTGGTCGGCTCGCTATCAGGCGGTTTGAAGAAGCGCGTGGCCTTGGGCCGGGCGCTGGTGGCGCAACCGGATGTGTTGCTGCTCGACGAACCGACCAATCACCTGGACCTCGATGCCATCACCTGGCTGGAAGAACTGCTGAACAACTTCAAGGGGTCCTTGCTGCTGATCACCCATGACCGGACCTTTCTGGACAATGTGGCGAACCGCATCGTCGAGCTCGACCGCGGGCAACTGCGCAACTATCCCGGCAACTTCGCTGCTTTCACCGCGGCCAAGGTCTACGAACTGGAAAACGAGGCGCTCTACAACGCCCGTTTCGACAAGATTCTGGCTCAGGAAGAAATCTGGATCCGCAAGGGTGTCGAAGCCCGCCGGACGCGCAGCGTGGCACGTATCCAGCGCCTGGAATCAATGCGCACTGCCCATGCTTCAAGGCGCGACGTGCAGGGCAAGGTAAGGCTTGACATCGATACCGGCGGCGCCAGCGGCAAGATCGTTGCCGAGCTCGAGAATGTTTTCAAGAGTTACGGCGACAAGACCATCGTCCGTGATTTCACTGCCACCATCCTGCGCGGTGACAAGGTCGGTCTGGTCGGCCCGAACGGCGCTGGCAAGACCACCTTGCTGAAGATGATTCTTGGCGAACTCGCGCCGGACAGCGGCGATGTCCGCATGGGCTCGAAGATCAACGTGGCCTATTTCGACCAGATGCGCGATGCGCTCGATATGGAAGCGACCCTGGCCGACACGATCAGCCCGGGCAGTGAGTGGATCGAGATCGGCAATCAGCGCAAGCATGTCAAGAGTTATTTGGGCGACTTCCTGTTTTCTCCAGCGCGTGCCAATTCGCCGGTCAAGAGTTTGTCCGGCGGTGAGCGCAACCGCCTGCTGCTGGCGCGCTTGTTCGCCAGGCCGGCCAATGTGCTGGTGCTCGACGAGCCGACCAATGACCTGGACATCGAAACACTCGAGCTGTTGGAAGAACTGTTGGCCGATTACGACGGCACGGTTTTCCTGGTCAGCCATGACCGGTGCTTTCTCGACAACGTCGTCACCAGCACGATCGTCAGTGAGGGCGATGGCCTGTGGCGCGAATATGAGGGTGGTGTCGAGGATTGGCTGATCCAATCGAAACGCGCTGCCGCCTTGAAGGCCAAGCAGCCCGCGCCAGCGGCAATGCCGGTCGCTGCGCCGCCTGCGCCAGCCGAATTGCCGTTGGCCCCGAAGGCTCGCAAGCTCAGCTTCAAGGAGCAGCGCGAGCTCAAGGATTTGCCCGCCAAGGTGGCTGAGCTGGAAGCTGAAAGCTTGCAGATCAACGCGCTGCTCAACGGCGTCGAACTTTACGCCAAGGGCGCTGCAAAGATTGCCGAAGTGACGGCGCGCGCCGGCGAGATCGAGGGCGAGTTGCTGGCCTCGATGGAGCGCTGGGAACAGCTCGAAGCCAGGTGAGGTGGGTCAGGTGCTGACGAGGTCTTGGCCGCGTTGGTCCGATCAGACGAGAGGGCTGGCGTTAGGCGTTCTCGGGGTGCTGATTTTTGCCATCACCATCCCGATGACAAGGCTTGCCGGGGGCACACAGGAGCAGCCACAGCTCGATCCTGCGTTCGTCGCGATGGGCCGGGCGGCGCTGGCCGGTCTGCTTTCACTGGTTTATCTTCGCTTGACCGGCGCTACCTTGCCGACGCGCCGTCAGCTGCAGGGCTTGGGCCTGACTGCCTTGGGCATCGTTTTCGGCTGGCCGATTTTCCTGGGCTTGGCCATGCGGCAGGTCGATGCGGTCCATGCCGCCGTGATTTCAGGCATGCAGCCTCTGGCGACTGCGGCGATCGCCGCCTTGTGGCTGCGCCAGCGCCCATCGGCCGGGTTCTGGGCTTGCTCAGCGCTCGGCGTGGCCTTGGTGCTTGGTTTCGCCTGGTCGCGCGGGGCCAACGGTTTTCAAGCGGCGGATGGCCTCTTGCTGCTGGCCATCATCAGCTCATCGTCCGGCTATGTCAGCGGCGCGCAGTTGACATTGGCAATGAGCGCAGAAAAGGTGATCTGCTGGGTGCTGGTGCTGAGTCTGCCGCTGACTGCGCCGCTCGCCTTGCTGACCTGGCCGCAACAGCCGGTGAGTCTGGCGGCGTGGGGCGGCTTCGCCTATGTGTCGCTATTTTCGATGTGGCTGGGATTTTTTGCCTGGTACCGCGCGCTCGCGATCGGTGGCACCGTGCGTGTCAGCCAAGTTCAGTTGCTGCAACCATTTTTCTCGATGCTGGTTGCAGTGCCCTTGCTGGGTGAAAAACTGGACGCCTTGACGGTGGCGTTTGTGCTGGCAGTCATCGCCACCGTCTGGATCGGCAAACGCATGCTGATCCACTGAAGGCGATTACTTTCGCTCGGCGCGGAAGTTGTCGTGACAAGCCTTGCAGCTCTGACCCACCGCACCGACCGCGGACTTGATCTGATCCAGGTTGCCGGTCTTGGCTGCGATGTCCAGCTTGGCGACCTCGCCGATCATCTTGTCGGCCGCAGCCCTGAACTTCGGCATTTCCTGCCAGATCTCGGCTTTGGCGCGATTGGGCTTGCCCTTGTCGGTGTCCTCGCCAAAAGCGCTGAATGGCAGACTTGCCAGCGTATTCACAATGGCAGCATTCTCTGCCGCGAGCTTCGCATCAAATGGAGCTTTGCCTTGCGCCATTGCCGCGACCCGGCCGAAATGATTGCCGATCAGTATGAAGGCCGACTGCCGGTATTCGATCGCATCTTCGGCTTTGCGGAATTGCGCCGCGGCCGGCAGCGCAGCGACAAGCCCAGCCAAGCTGAGCAGTGCAATCAGGGATTTCTTCATTTCATCATCCTTGCAGTTGGGTTCGTCGTCGATTGATTATCGGGGCCAGACTGCAGTGTAGGGAAAAGGCGCAAGGCTTGCTCTAGGGATGCTCTGCATAGCTCAAGGCGAGTGTGTGCAGAGCATCCCCAGATATGGGTTATCGTTGCCGCGAAGGAGTCGAGATGGTGCAGGAAATGATGAGACTTGTGCGTGTCTGGGATTTGCCGACACGCTTGTTCCATTGGATGCTGGTGCTGTGCTTTGCCGGCGCGGTGCTCAGCGCCAAGCTGGGCGGCAATGCGATGGTCTGGCATATACGGCTGGGCTGCGCCATGCTGGCCCTGATTGCCTTTCGTTTGCTGTGGGGCTTCCTCGGCGGACGCTGGTCGCGTTTCAGCAGTTTTTTTTACCGCCCGGCTCAGGTTTGGCGTTATCTGCGCGGTCGCGCTCGGCCTGCCGATCATTTCGAGGTCGGGCATAACCCGCTGGGGGCCTTGTCAGTGCTGCTGATGCTGGCCTGCTTGCTGCTGCAGGTGGGTTCGGGTCTGATTGCTGATGACGAGATTGCTGCAAGCGGCCCTCTGGTCCGGTTCGTCTCGAGCGAGGTCAGTGAGTACTGGACCGCGTACCACAAGGACTATGGTCAATGGGTTTTGTTTTCCTTGGTTGGCCTGCATCTGCTGGCGGTTGTTTTCAAGCAATTTATCCAAGGGCATCAGCTGATCGGCCCGATGTTCAATGGCGACAAGGTCTTGCCCGTCGAGGAGCCGTCGGTGAAGGACGATCTGGCAGCGCGTTTGCTGGCCCTGGTCTTGCTGGCCGGCTGCGCGGCGGCAGTCTATTGGCTGGCCGGGCTCGACTCGCCTTGATCTGAGTAAACTCCGGCATGGCCAGCCCCGAGATCACCCTCATCATCCCGTCGAGCGCGCAAGAGTGGCAGGCGACGCATGAAATCCTCCGTGACTATCAAGCCAGCCTGGATGTCAGCCTTGATTTTCAGCATTTCGAGGCCGAACTGGCGGACCTGCCAGGTGCTTATGCGCCGCCGGCCGGCGTGATGCTGCTGGCCCTGATCGACGGCGCGGTGGCCGGCTGCGGCGGTTTTCGCAACCTGCCCGACGCCGATGACGCCAATGCCTGTGAAATGAAACGGCTCTTCGTGCGGCCGGTGTTTCGCCGCTTCGGACTGGGCCGGATGCTGGCGCTAGACCTGATCGACCGCGCGCTTGTTGCCGGTTATTCGGCCGTGCTGCTCGACACGCTGGATGAGATGGAGGCGGCGCGCGGCCTGTACGCCAGCCTTGGCTTCGAGGAAGTGCCGCCGTTCTATTTCAATCCGCTGCCCGGCGCCCGTTATCTGAGACTTGACCTCAATGCCAACCATGATCGCTGAGCCCAATCTGTATCAGGTCGAGGCCGCTGGCCTGGTGCCAGCAAGCTTGGGAGAGTCACCGCTCTGGCATATCGGCGAGCAATGCCTTTATTACGTCGATATTGTCGAGCGCCAAGTGCTGCGGCTGAATCCAGCCAACGGCGACTTGCGCCATTGGCAACTCGATAGCGAGCCGGGTTGCATCGCCATCGCGACGGGTGGTGGATTGGCGGTGGCGCAACGCAATGGCTTGTTCCGACTCGATCCGGACAGCGGCGCGCTGCGACAAATATCGGCTGCGCCCTATGACGCAGCCGGGCAGCGCTTCAACGATGGCAAACCCGATGGTCAGGGCCGCTTCTGGATCGGCACCATCGACGATGCAAGACGACCTGCGGCGGGGCTTTATCGCTATGCGGACGGACGTTTCGAGTTGATGGCCGATGGCATCGTGACTTCGAACGGCCTGGCCTTCAGTCCTGACCAACTGAAGCTCTACTGGTCAGACACCAAAGCGCATCAGATCTACAGGTTCGACTTTGATCCGCAGACCGGCAGCCTTGGCCCGCGCCAGGTTTTCGCTGAATTCCCCAGCCGTCAACCCGAGCAAGCTCTGGCCGACTATGGCGGCCGGCCTGATGGCGCGACGGTCGATGTCGAGGGTTGCTATTGGGTCGCGATGTTCGAGGGCCAGCGTCTGTTGCGCCTTTCGCCGCAAGGGCAAGTCTTGCGCGAGGTGAAATTGCCGGTGCGTTGCCCGACGATGCCTTGCTTCGGAGGCCCTGATTTGCACACGCTCTATGTGACGACAGCGCGCGAAAACCGCAGTGCCGCCGAGCTCTCCGAACAGCCTCTGGCGGGCTGCGTGCTGCAACTTCGGGTCGAGGTCCCGGGCCTTGCTGCGAACAGGGTGATGGTTTCCTGACCACAGAGCGCTTGTCCTAGCCTGTTCTTATCGTTTACACTAATAAGGATTTGCTAGGCGCGAGTGAATTTCCTGCCGGCTTTGCGGACAATAGCTGTCCCGAGCGAGACCTTGCTCAGGCAAAGTTTTGTAATGCGGAGAAATCACATTGGGTGTTGCGTCAGAAAACAGTGGTCAGGCATCGCGCGGTGAAACGCGCACAGCAAGACCATCAGCTTGGGAAGATGAGGACGCAGAGAAGGCATACAAGACTTTGAGCCGCCAGGAGGCGGTCGAGTTGCGAAAGTCCCTGCCGATCTTGTCGCCTTGGCTTGTAGTGGCGATGCAGAGTTTGGCGGCTTGCTTGTGCGGGCTGGTGGTTTGGTTGGTGACGGGTTCGGTGAGCAGCATGTGGTCGGCAATCTATGGCGCGGCTGCGGTGGTGTTGCCCAACATGTTGCTGGCGCGAGGAATGACGAAAAGGGCAGAGTCCCCGATGGCGTTGGCTGTTGGTTTTCTGTTCTGGGAAATGCTGAAAATCGGGGTAGCCATTGCCATGTTGGTGATCGCTACCAAAGTACTGCCCAACCTGAGCTGGCCGGCTTTGCTGATCGGATTGGTTGTGTGTATCAAAGTGAACTGGCTTGCGCTCTTGTGGCGCGGCCGCTGACAGACGACGAGGCTTGACAGAATATGGCAGCACAAGGCCACGAAGGCACAATGAGCGCTGGCGATTACATCGTTCACCATTTGCATCACCTGCAGAATAAAGAGCAGGTTGGTGTGGTCGATTTTTCGGTCGTCAACCTTGACTCAGTGACTTTTTCCACCGGCCTTGGCCTGCTGGTTTGCCTCTTGCTCTGGTGGGTGGGCCGGGCGGCGACATCGGGGCGTCCCGGACGAGTCCAGGCTGCGGTCGAGTTGCTCTATGAAATGGTCAATAGCCAGGCCAAGGGCATCGTCCACAACGCCAACAGCCGCAAGCTCGTCACGCCGCTTGCGCTGACCGTTTTCATCTGGATTTTCATGATGAATGCGATGGACTTGCTGCCTGTCGACCTGCTGCCCTGGCTGGGCGAACATGTGCTGGGTCTGCCCAAATTGCGGGTTGTTCCCACCGCCGATTTGTCGGTCACCATGGGCTTGTCATTGGGCGTGTTGATCATCTGCCTGATTTACAACATCAAGATCAAGGGTGTCGGCGGCTGGATGCATGAGTTGTTCTCCGCGCCTTTCGGTGATCGCTGGTTCCTCTACCCGGTCAATTTCCTGATGCAGATGATCGAGTTCGTCGCCAAGACGGTCTCGCATGGCATGCGGTTGTTCGGCAATATGTATGCCGGCGAATTGATCTTTCTGTTGATCGCCTTGATGGGTGGCGCTTTTGCGTTCACCGGTACTGGTATCGCTTTGTTTTTCGGGCATTTGATTGCCGGCTCGGTGTGGGCAATTTTCCACATCCTTGTCATCACCCTGCAAGCCTTCGTGTTCATGATGCTGACCCTGGTCTACATCGGTCAAGCGCATGATTCGCACTGATTGCTTCGCTTAGTTTTCTCTTTTCCCTTTTCTCTCAATCCACCAAGGAATCATCATGGAAGTTATTAGCTTTGTTGCCCTCGCCGCTGGCCTGATCATTGGTCTGGGTGCTTTCGGTGCTTGTATCGGCATCGGCATCATGGGCAGCAAGTACCTCGAGTCAGCTGCTCGCCAGCCCGAGCTGATGAATGAATTGCAAACCAAGATGTTTCTGCTCGCCGGTTTGATCGACGCGGCTTTCATTATCGGCACCGGTATTGCACTGTGGTTCGCCACGGCCAATCCATTCCTGGCCCAGATCGCCAACCTGCCGAAGTAAGTCGCGCTGACCAACAACAGCCAAGCCTGCTGGCTTGACTGTTGTTGCAAGCATTCGATCCAAGTTAGTTTGTGAGGCAACCACGTGAGCATTAACGCTACGCTGATCATTCAACTCATCCAGTTCCTGCTTTTTGTAGGTTTCGTGATGAAGTTTGTAGCCCCGCCCATTGCCAGGGCGCTCGACGAGCGGGCTGAGAAAGTCGCTGCCGGCTTGATCGCTGCCGACAAGGCCAAAGCCGAGTTGAACGATGCCTTCAAGCATGTCGAGGCACAGTTGTCCGGTGCCCGCAACGACGCTGCCCAGCGCCTTGCCGATGCCGAACATCTCGCTCAATCGATGATTGAAGAAGCCAAGTCTCGCGCCAGCGAGGAAGCTGCCAAGATCATCGCTTCGGCCAAGGCTGAGGCCGAGCAGGAATCCTTGAAAGCCCGCGAAGCGCTGCGCAGTCAAGTTGCTGTGCTCGCCGTCAAGGGTGCCGAGCAGATTCTCAAGCGTGAAGTCAATGCCGGCGTTCACGCCGAATTGCTGAATCGCTTGCAGACCGAGCTGTAAGTCATGGCCGAACTCGCAACCCTCGCCCGGCCCTATGCGGAAGCGCTGTTTCAGGTGGCAGTCAAGAGCGATCTGCAGCAGGTCGGGGCGCAAGTCGAGGCTCTGGCTGCAGTCACTGCAGATCCTCAGCTGCGCCAATTCGCCGACAACCCAAAGGTTGCGCCCGAGCAAGTAATTGCCATCATCGACGCGGTGCTGCAAGCGCCGATGGGCGATATTGTCAGGAACCTGCTCAGCGCTGTGCTTGCCAATGGTCGTTTGACCGTGCTGCCTGCCATCGCCGAACAGTTCCATCTGCTCGTCAATGAGCGGACCGGCGTTGCTGATGCGCATGTATTCAGCGCTTTCGCGATCGACGCCGAGCAGTTGGCAGCGGTCGTGCTGAGTCTGGAAAAGCGCTTTGGTCGCAAGCTCAATGCGTCGGTCCAGATCGAGCCGGATCTGATTGGCGGCATTCGCGTGGTGGTGGGCGATGAAGTGCTCGACACCTCGGTGAAAGCGCGGCTTGAACAAATGAAGGTGGCGCTCGCGGCCTGACGGCCAGCGACTGCTGCAATTCCGATTTTTTCGTCCAACCTGTCAAAGTTGCTGGCCCCAAGCTACCGACCCCCGCAGACCGGAGATATGCAATGCAATTGAATCCCGCAGAAATTTCTGAACTCATCAAGAACCGCATCGAGGGTCTTGGTACTTCGACTGATATCCGCAATCAGGGCACCGTTGTTTCGGTGACTGACGGAATCGTGCGCGTGCACGGCCTGTCCGATGCGATGCAGGGCGAAATGCTCGAGTTCCCGGCAACCGCCGACGGCACACCGACATTCGGTCTGGCCTTGAATCTCGAACGCGACTCAGTCGGCGCCGTGATTCTGGGCGAATACGAACATATTTCGGAAGGCGACACGGTCAAGTGCACCGGACGCATTCTGGAAGTGCCGATAGGCCCTGAACTCAAAGGCCGTGTCGTCAATGCGCTGGGTCAGCCGATCGATGGCAAAGGCCCGGTCGGCGCCAAGCTGTCGGCGCCGATCGAGCGCATCGCTCCCGGCGTGATTGCCCGTAAATCAGTCGACCAGCCGATGCAGACCGGCCTCAAGTCGATCGACTCGATGGTGCCGATCGGCCGTGGTCAGCGCGAGCTGATCATTGGCGACCGCCAGACTGGCAAGACCGCAGTCGCGATCGACGCGATCATCAACCAGCGCGGTCAGAACATGACCTGCATCTACGTTGCGATCGGCCAGAAAGCTTCTTCGATCAAGAACGTCGTGCGTGCCCTTGAGCAGCATGGCGCGATGGAATACACGATCGTCGTCGCTGCTTCGGCGGCCGAATCGGCGGCGATGCAATATGTGTCGGCCTATTCAGGTTGCACGATGGGCGAGTATTTCCGCGACCGTGGCGAAGACGCCTTGATCGTTTATGACGATCTGTCCAAGCAAGCCGTTGCCTATCGTCAAGTGTCCCTGCTGCTGCGCCGGCCACCAGGCCGCGAAGCCTACCCGGGCGATGTGTTCTATTTGCACAGCCGTTTGCTCGAGCGTGCTGCGCGCGTCAACGCCGACTATGTCGAAGCCTTCACCAAGGGTGAAGTAAAAGGCCGCACCGGTTCACTGACGGCGCTGCCGATCATCGAAACCCAAGCTGGCGACGTGTCAGCCTTCGTT
>CAMDHE010000078.1 GCA_945898095.1 Roseateles toxinivorans
GAAAACGCCGCCGTGGCTGATGCCCGGCGGCGTTTTTTATGGGTGAATGTGCCTCGCCGTAGCAGCGCGTAGCCCGTCATGCAGGCCACAGGCCGGAATGCGGGGCACGTTCGGTGAAATCGCCCCGCATTCTGGCCCGACGGGCCGACAGGCGGGCTACACCGGCACCATCACCGACATGTAAGCCGTCATGCAGTCCGCAGGCCGGAATGCGGGTCACGTTCGGTGAGATCGCCCCGCATTCTGGCCCGGAGGGCCGACATGCGGGCTACACCGGCATCATCACCGACATGTAAGCCGTCATGCAGTCCGCAGGCCGGAATGCGGGTCACGTTCGGCGAGATCGCCCCGCATTCCGGCCCGAAGGGCCGACATGCGGGCTACACCGGCATCATCACCGCCATGTAAGCCGTGATGCAGGCCGGAATGCGGGACGATCAAGGCCCGGTTTCGACCACCACGAAAGTCGAGGCGTAGTCGCTCTCGTCGCTGACCGTGACATGAGCGCGCAGGCTGCGTACTTCAAACCAGGCCGCAAGCGCGCCATGCAGGTGGATTTCGGGCTTGCCGCTGGGGGCATTGAGGATCTCGCAGGCACGCCAGGTCATCGGCATGCGCATGCCGGTGCCGATCGCCTTGGAGAAGGATTCCTTGGCCGAAAAACGCGTTGCCAGATAGGCGACGCCGCGCGCCTCGACCTTGGCACGCCGTGCCAGGAAAACCGCCATTTCATTCGGCCCCAGCACCTTCTCGGCAAAGCGCAGGCCGCGCCGCTCGAGCGTGCTGCGGATGCGGCGGATGTCGCAGATGTCGGTGCCGATGCCGTAGATCATCCCGGTCTCAATTCGCATAAGCCCGCTGGATGCAGCGCTGGTAGTCGCGCACCGTTTCGGTATAGCCGAGCTCGAGCGCATCGGCGATCAAGGCATGCCCGATCGAGACTTCACGCACGCCAGGCACAGCACGCAGAAATTGCGTCAGATTGGCCCGGTTCAGGTCATGGCCGGCGTTGACTCCCAGACCCAGGGCGAGCGCCGCCTCGGCCGTGCGGCTGAAGCCGGCCAGCACCGCCGCCTCGCGCTCGGTACCGAAGGCGCTGGCATAGGTTTCGGTATAAAGCTCGACCCGCTCGGCGCCGAGTTCGGCCAGATAGACCATCGCCTCGGGCAGCGGGTCCATGAACAGGCTGACGCGCACGCCACAAGCCCTGGCTTCGGCGACCAAGGGCTGCAGGCGCTCAAGGTCAGCCGGAAACTGCCAGCCATGGTCGGAGGTGAACTGGTCTTCGCTGTCGGGCACGAAGGTGACCTGATGCGGGCGCAATTCGCGCACGAAAGCCATCAGGTTCTGCGTCGGATTGCCTTCGATATTGAATTCAACCTGCGGCCAGGCCTTCAGCAGATCGGCCAGCTCGTAGACATCCTGGCTGCGGATATGACGCGCATCGGGCCGCGGATGCACGGTGATGCCCTGCGCTCCGGCGAGCAGACAGGCTTCGGCGGCGCGCAGCACGCTGGGAATGTCGAGATGCCGGGTATTGCGCAGCAGCGCGACCTTGTTGACATTGACCGACAGCGCGCAGCGACCGCTGCGGTGGGAAGACTCAGGGGCGACCAATGGATTCATATCAGACTTTATTGTCGAGAAGTTTTTGCAGGTCAAGCATCACCTGCCGGGTACGCAGCGGCTTGTGGCCCAGATGATAGTGAAGCAGGCCGCGCAGCGTGGTTTTCAGCGCTGGCAAGTCCAGGGCGCAGGCTTGCTGCAGCGCGGCCATGCTGCCGTGCAGCAGCGCCGCCTGCATTTGCACCCAGTTGCTGCCACTGCAAGCTGCCGCATCGTCGCCGCCCGGAACCAGCCCGGCTTCCGGCGACAGCAGATAAAGGCGTGCGGCATCAAGTGGCTGTTGCGTCACGGTGGCCAGGCTCAGATCGGGCAGCAGCCCCGTTTCACGCAGCAGGCGCAACTCGAAAGCTCGCAGCGCCGCCTGGGATTGCGCATCTTCGCTGGCATGCAGTTGCGGCAAGGTTTCGGCATAGGCGTCGAACAGCTGCGGATGCGGGTCCTGGCGCGCCAGCAGCTTGAGCAGCAACTCGTTCAGGTAAAAGCCCGAGAACAGCGCCGCCCCTGCCGGCATCGTCGCGCCACCGGCCCATTCGGCGGCGCGCAAGGTCACGACTTCGGGGCCGGGGCCATCGCCACCATCGGCAGACTTGACCGGCTTGGACAAGGTCACCTGGATGCGCTGAAACGGCAGCAACACCGCGCGCAGTTGCGAAAAAGGTCTTTTGGCGCCTTTGGCGACGACCGCAATGCGGCCAAGCTCACGGGTGAAGAGGTCGAGGATCAGGCTCGACTCGCTCCAGTCGTAATGGTGCAGCACATAAGCCTGCTGGATGCTCGGCGGGCGCGTCGCGCGGGCCTTCATCACTCGTAGCCGTAGCTGCGCAGATGCTCCTCGCTGTCGGCCCAGCCCGAACGCACCTTGACCCAGAGTTCGAGGAAAACCCGTCCCTGCATCAGATGTTCGAGCTCCTGCCTCGCTTCGGAACCGATGCGTTTGAGGCGTTCACCTCCCTGGCCGATGATCATGCCTTTGTGGGCATCGCGTTCGACCACGATCGAGGCCGAAATACGCCGCAGCTCGCCTTCGTCTTCCCATTTATCGATCACCACGGTCGAGGTGTAGGGCAGCTCATCGCCGGTCAGGCGGAACAGCTTTTCGCGGATGATTTCGCTGGCGAGGAATTTTTCGCTGCGGTCAGTCAGCGCGTCTTCCTCATAGAACCAGCCCTGCTCGGGCAGATAGGGCTTGAGGATCTTGAACAGGCGCTGCACATCGCTGTCTTTCTTGGCCGACAGAGGCACGAACTCGGTAAAGTTGCGCCGCTCCTGCATGCTTTTCAACCAGGGAGCGATCTCGGCCCTGCGTTGCACCGCGTCGAGCTTGTTGGCGATCAGCACCACCGGTTTGTCTTCAGGCAGCAGCGACAGCACCTTGGCATCCTCGAGGCCGAAACGGCCGGCCTCGACCACGAACAACACCAGGTCGACGTCGCCAAGCACGCCATGCACGGTGCGGTTCAGATTGCGGTTCAGCGCGGCGTTGTAGCGGGTCTGGAAGCCCGGCGTGTCGACAAAGACGAATTGCGCCTCTTCGATCGTGCGCACGCCGGTGATGCGGTGGCGGGTCGTCTGCGCCTTGCCCGAGGTGATGCTGACCTTCTGCCCGACCAATGCGTTCAACAAGGTCGACTTGCCGACATTGGGCCGGCCGACGATGGCGATCAGGCCGCAGCGCTGCCCCTCCACCGGCGCAGGCATCTTGGCCAGATGCGGGAACTGGGGCAGTTGCTGCTCCACCTCGGGCATCGATACAGGCAGGTCCTGCGATGAGGTCTGATCCTGGGGCGATACAGCGTCAGGCGGCGAATTATTTTCTGTCATGGTGATGCGGCTATGACGCCGCTCCTTCAATCGCGCAAGCCAGAGCCTGGCTTGTCACGGGAAATCAGTTCGTCAAGCATACGACGAGCAGCGTCTTGTTCGGCAACCCGCCTTGAGCGGCCCTCACCGCGTTTGGCCAGGCTCAGCGCCGGCACCGTGCATTCGACTTCAAAAGTCTGTGCATGGGCCTGGCCGCGGGTCTCGGCGATGCGGTAGCCGGGAACGGCCAGTCGGCGCGCCTGCAACCATTCCTGCAGGGCAGTCTTGGCATCCTTGCCCCAGTTCTCGGCGCTGCCGCCGCCGATCACTTCGGCCAGCAGACGGCGCACCAACTCCAGCGCCGCCGCATAGCCGCTGTCGACATAGATCGCGCCGATCAATGCTTCCATCACATCGGCCAGGATCGAAGGCCGTTGCGCGCCGCCGCCCTTGGCTTCACCATCGGACAGACGCAGCACCAGCGGCAGATCGAGCGACAAAGCCAACTTGTGCAGGCTGTCCTCGCGCACCAGATGGGCACGGATGCGGGTCAGGTCGCCCTCGTCGGAACCGGAAAACTGTTCATACAACAAGCTCGAAACCGCCAGGCTCAGGACCGCATCGCCGAGGAATTCAAGCCGCTCGTTGTGCTCGACGCCGAAGCTGCGATGCGTCAGCGCGCGCGTCAGCAACTCGGGTTGGTTGAAGCGATAGCCAAGACGATGCTGAAGGGCGGCGAGCTGCGGAGTCATATTGCTGAGTTCAGCTGGAGCGAAGAAAAATATTCAATCAATGCGAATGGCCCTGGTACTTGATCAGCAAGGATACCGGGCCGGCGATTTCGATCTGCTTGTCGTAGGCAAAGCCGATCTGCAACTTGTCATTGTCCCTGGCGATCAACAGGTCCTGACCGGAAATGCTGCGGACCGAATACTCGACCTGCCTGGCCTGATCGAATGCAGCGCGAACTTCTGGCAGCGTTGCCGGATTGTCCTGGACGATGCGGTCGACGATCCGCTGGATTGTGTAGAACTCGAGCAAGGTCGGAAGCCAACGTCCTGTCAGCACCGCGGCACTGGCGATCAAGCAAGCCCAGCCCAACATGCCGACAAGGCCGATGCCTCGCTGACTGATTTGACCAGACTGACGCTGCTGCTGATTTTCCACCCGACGCATTGTTGACATCGCGGCCAACGGGTCAATCCCGTTTTCAGGTGGCCCTCAATTGATCGGACCGATACGCTTCAAGCTGCCGAAATTCATCCAGACAAAAAAGGCCTTGCCGACGATATTTTCGTCCGGCACGAAACCCCAGAAACGCGAGTCGCGCGAGTTGTCGCGGTTGTCGCCGAGCATGTAGTAATAGCCCGCCGGCACCTTGCAGGTCACGCCCTCGGGGCTGTACTTGCAATTGTCCTGGAACGGGAATGAGCCGCCCTTGCGATCCGGCTGAAACATCGGCTGGCGCTGCGGATTGACCACCATCTGATGCGGCTTGGCCGCCAGCATTTCATTGAACAAGGGGCGATAGACCATCGCGTCTTCGTCGTAGAAATCGCCCTTCGCTTCAAGCGGCACTTCCTTGCCGTTGATCGACAGGCGCTGGTTCATATAGCTGATCTCGTCGCCGGGAATTGCCGCCACGCGCTTGATGAAGTCGATGCTGGTGTCTTCGGGAAAGCGGAACACCATCACATCGCCGCGCTGCACATCGTTGTTGGCGATGATCTTCTTGTTGATCACCGGCAAGCGTACGCCGTAGTGGAACTTGTTGACCAGAATGAGGTCGCCGACCAGCAGCGTCGGCACCATCGAGCCCGAAGGAATCTTGAACGGTTCGAACAAGAAGGAACGCAAGAAGAACACCGCCAGGATCACTGGAAACAGGCCGGCGGTCCAGTCCAGCCACCAGGGCTGTTGCAGGATCTGCTGGCGCGCGCCTTCGATGTCGCCGTCGACCCGAACGATGCCTTGCGTGGCCAGCGACTGCCGCCGCTTGGCATCATTGGCCTGCAACTCGGCCGCGGCTTTGGCACGACCGGGAAGAAAGTGGAAGCGCTCGGCCAGCCAGTAGACCGAAGTCACCAGGGTCAGGATGAAGAGCAGCAAGGAGAAATTGCCGCTCCAGTAGCCGGTATACCAACCGCCCAGATAGGCGACCAGACCAGCGTAGAGAATTCCAGTCAGAGCACTCATCAATTGTTCTTTAATCATCAACTTGCAAAATGGCCAGGAACGCTTCCTGGGGCACCTCGACCGAACCAATCTGTTTCATGCGCTTCTTGCCGGCTTTTTGTTTCTCCAGCAGCTTGCGCTTGCGCGAGACATCGCCGCCATAGCATTTTGCCAGCACGTTCTTGCGGAAAGCCTTGATGCTCTCCCGCGCGATGATATTGGAGCCGATCGCTGCCTGGATCACCACGTCATACATCTGGCGCGGAATATGTTCACGCATCTTGGCAGCGACACCGCGGCCGCGGAAATTGCTCTGCACCCGGTGCACGATGATCGAGAGCGCATCGACCCGGTCGCCATTGATCAGGATGTCGACCTTGACCACATCGGAGGCACGGTATTCCTTGAATTCATAGTCCATCGAGGCATAACCGCGCGAGACGCTCTTGAGCTTGTCAAAGAAGTCCAGCACGATTTCGGCCAGCGGCATCTCATAGGTCAACATCACCTGACGGCCGTGATAAGCCATGTTCAGCTGGTTGCCGCGCTTCAGGTTGGCCAGCGTCATCACCGGGCCGACATAGTCCTGCGGCATATACAGGTGCACGGTGACGATAGGCTCGCGGATCTCCTCGATCTGGCCGAGCTCGGGCATCTTCGACGGGTTCTCGACCTTGATCACTTCGCCGCTGCCGAGCAGCACTTCATAGACGACGCTCGGTGCGGTGGTGATGAGGTCCTGATCGAACTCGCGCTCAAGCCGTTCCTGCACGATTTCCATATGCAGCAGGCCGAGGAAGCCACAGCGGAAACCGAAACCCAGCGCCTGCGACACCTCGGGCTCGTAACGCAGCGATGAATCGTTCAGCTTGAGCTTTTCCAGCGCATCGCGCAGCTGGTCATATTCGCTCGCTTCGGTCGGGTAGAGCCCGGCGAACACCTGTGGCTGAATTTCCTTGAACCCCGGCAAAGCTTCAGTCGCCGGGCCGAGATTGTTCGGCAGCTTTTTTTCCAGCGTGACCGTGTCGCCGACCTTGGCTGCCTGCAACTCCTTGATGCCGGCGATGATGAATCCGACCTCGCCGGCATTGAGCTGATCACGCGGCTCGGACTTCGGCGCAAAAACGCCCAGGCTGTCCGCCGGGTAAACGGCGTTTGAAGCCATCATGCGGATGCGTTCGCCTTTTTTCAGCGTGCCGTCGACGACCCGCACCAGCATCACGACGCCGACATAGTTGTCGAACCAGCTGTCGACGATCATCGCCCGCAGCGGCGCTTCGACAATGCCTTGCGGCGGCGGAATGCGCGCGATCACGGCTTCGAGGATCTCATCGATGCCCATGCCGGTCTTGGCGCTGCAAGGGATCGCGTCGGCGGCGTCGATGCCGATCACATCCTCGATCTCGGTCTTGGCCTGCTCGGGGTCGGCGTTGGGCAGATCCATCTTGTTCAACACCGGCACGACTTCAACGCCGAGTTCGAGCGCCGTGTAGCAGTTCGCCACGGTCTGCGCTTCCACACCCTGGCTGGCGTCGACGACCAGCAGCGCGCCTTCGCAAGCGCTCAAGCTGCGGCTGACTTCATAGGAGAAGTCGACATGGCCCGGGGTGTCGATCAGATTCAGGTTGTAGGTCTGACCATCCTGGGCCTTGTACTGCAGCGATGCAGTCTGGGCCTTGATGGTGATGCCGCGCTCGCGCTCGATATCCATCGAATCGAGCACCTGCGCTTCCATCTCGCGATCCGAAAGTCCACCGCAGCGCTGGATGATGCGATCCGCCAGCGTGCTCTTGCCGTGGTCGATGTGGGCGATGATGGAAAAATTTCGAATGTGATTCATGCGTTGTCTAGCGAGGCTCGGCTGGAGGTACAAGGACTTCAGCCCTTGCGTTGCAGGCCCTCAACCAGGCAGCGGTTGAGGCCGCGTCAGCGGCAAGCCGGAAACAAAAAAGGCACGTCGAAACGGTGACGCGCCTTCCAGGCAGCGCCATGGGAGCCGCCTGTTGGATGTCTATTGTAGCCAAAAGCCGCGGTGGGCTATTCCCACGACTGGATCAACGCTCCGGACGCAGCAAGACGAAGCTGACCACATCTTCGCGCCGCACCAGCAGATTGATGACCTTGGCTTTGTCGAGCTTGGCCAGCACCGCCTGGAACTGCTTGACGCTGTTGACTTCGGTGTTGTCGACCGACAGGATCAGATCGCCCTGCCGCAGCCCGGCTCGGGCAGCCACGCCCGATGCTGTTTCGACCCGAACGCCAGAGCTGAGCTTCAGTTCGCGTTTTTGCGCTTCGCTGAGGTCGGCTACCGTCAATCCGAACAATGCAGTCGCCTTGGCCCCGCCCTTGGACTCGGGCTCGCCTGCGGCCTGTGCCCGGTCATCCGGCATTTCGCCAACGGTCATGCTCAGGTCCTTGTAAGCGCCGCGCCTGAAGACCTGCACGCTGACCTTGGCACCGGGCTTGATCCCGGCGATGGCACGGCGCAGATCGGTGGACTTTTCGATCGACTTGCCGTCGATTTTGGTGATCACGTCACCCGCTTCGATACCCGCCTTGGCCGCAGCGCCGCCGGGGCTGACGCTGCGGATCAATGAACCCGAGGCCTTGCCCAGACCGATCGCTTCGGCCACTTCCTTGCTCAAGTCATCGGGTGCTACGCCGATGAAGCCACGCACGACATGACCACCGCCGCGCAACTGGTCCGAAACGCGAATCGCTTCGTCGATCGGGATCGCAAACGAGATTCCCATGAAGCCGCCCGACTGGCTGTAGATCTGCGAATTCACGCCGACCACCTCGCCGCGCATATTCAGCAGGGGGCCGCCCGAGTTGCCCGGGTTGATCGCGACATCGGTCTGGATCAAGGGCAGCAGGTCGCCGGTGTCGCGCGCCTTGGCGCTGACGATGCCGGCAGTGACGCTATTGTCGAAACCGAAGGGCGAGCCGATGGCCATCACCCATTCACCGACCTTGAGTCGGCTGATATCGCCGATCTTGACTGCCGGCAAGCCGCTCGCCTCGATCTTGAGCACCGCGATGTCGCTGCGTCGATCGGCACCGATCAGCTTGGCCTTGAATTCGCGCTTGTCGGTCAGAGTTACCCAGACCTCGTCAGCACCGTTGACGACATGGGCATTGGTCATCACATAGCCATCGCCACTGAGGATGAAGCCCGAACCGATGCCGCGACGCTGCGGTTGCTGCGCTTCATCATCAGCCCCACCACGTGGGGTACCGCGGCGTTGGTTCGGCACCGGGATGCCGAAGCGACGCAGGAACTCCTGCATCTGCTCGTCGATTTCCGGCATGCCGTTGGCGCCGGCGGCCGGGCGCATGCGCTCGGCGGTGCGGATATTGACAACGGCCGGGCCGACGCGTTCGACCAACTCGGTGAAATCCGGCAGATCGCGCGACTGTGCCGGCAGCAGGCCGGGCAACATCAGAAGGCTCAAGCTCAGCACAACGGCCGACAGCCGGGAGACAGACAGTGGAGACATCATTTGACTGCTCACAAAAGAATTGGAACGATGACCAGGGTCGAACTGCCCAGGTCGCTGGACCCCGCCGATTTTGGGGCCTTCCGGAAAAAATTCAAGGGCCCGGTTGCAATACCCACATTACTCATTGGTCTGTTTTTGCAGAAAACAGCGTGGCCCTGAACAAACCCCATGAACCCGGATTGACTGCCTGCGACATCGGCAGGTAAACGCGTTTGAAGCTGAAGCCCTGAGTTGCACGAGCACGCAGCAGGACCCAGGATCCGAAGTCAATCACTACCTCGATCGAAGTGGCGGGGCCGGGCTCGTTCAGTTCGGCCGGTGCCAGGCGCCAGACCTGACCATCCCATTGCAGCTGACGCGGCGCCACTCGCGCCAGGCGCCAGGCCAGCAAGCCGCAAAGCGGCACCAGTTCCAGCCAAGGCCAGAATCCGGGCCGATGCGCCATCACTGCCAGCAAGGCGCAAGTCGCAGCGCAGGAGACAAGGGCCGCGATCAGCCCTTGCAGGCCGAGCTGATTGCGTACGGCGACTTCGAAAGCGGGTGAACTGCGCGGCATATCAGCAGCAGCCCCGCATTCCGGCCTCGGGCCTCATGAAGGCTGCAGTTCAGACGAAACGTTTGAAGATCAAGGTTCCGTTGGTGCCGCCAAAACCGAAGTTGTTCTTGGCCGCATAGTCGATCTTCATCGGCCGCGCTTCGTTGGCGCAGTAATCCAGGTCGCATTCGGGATCCTGGTTGAAGATGTTGATCGTCGGCGGCGCAACCTGATCGCGCAGCGCCAACACGGTGAACACCGATTCGATGCCCCCTGCCCCACCGAGCAGATGGCCGGTCATCGACTTGGTCGAGCTGATCACCAAATCCCTGGCATGCGCGCCGAAGGCCAGCTTGATCGCATTGGTTTCGTTCAAGTCACCCAAGGGCGTCGATGTGCCATGGGCGTTCATGTATTGAATCTGCTCGCCGTTCAAACCGGCATTGCGCAAGGCTGCCAGCATCGAACGCTTCGGGCCATCGACCGAAGGCGCGGTCATATGGTAGGCGTCAGCCCCCATGCCGAAGCCGCTCAGCTCGGCATAGATCTTGGCGCCGCGCTTCTTGGCATGCTCATATTCTTCGAGCACCATCACGCCGCCGCCCTCGCCGAGCACGAAACCGTCGCGGTCCTTGTCCCAGGGGCGGGATGCCGTTGCCGGATCGTCATTGTGGGTTGACAGCGCACGCGCCGAGGCAAAGCCGCCCAGACCCAGCGGCGACACGGTCGCTTCAGCGCCGCCGGCCACCATCACGTCGACATCGCCATATTCGATCAGCCGAGCGGCCATGCCGATCGAATGCAAGCCAGTCGAACAAGCGGTGGCAATCGCCAGATTCGGTCCTTGAAAACCGAACTTGATCGACACATGACCGGAGATCATGTTGACGATCGAGGCCGGCACGAAGAACGGCGACACCCGACGCGGGCCACGCGCCATCAACTCGCCATGGGTTTCCTCGATCAGCGGCAAACCACCGATGCCCGAGCCCACCAGCACGCCGATGCGCTCGGCTTCGACTTCAGTCAACTGGTCGCCGGTCCGCAGACCCGCGTCCTTCACTGCCTGAACCGATGCCGCATAGCCGTAATGGATGAAAGTATCCATATGCCGCGCTTCCTTGGCAGGAAGGTAATCCTCCACATTGAAGCCCTTCACCTCGCCTGCGATATGGCAGGAAAAAGCGCTGGCATCAAAGCGGGTGATGCGGTCAATGCCGGACTTGCCGGCCAGGATATTGGCCCAGCCCTCAGCCACCGTGCTACCCACGGGACTGACCAGGCCGAGACCGGTGACGACGACGCGACGACGGCTCATGCGTTTATGGAAAATCGGTTGACCAAGGCCGAGCGCGAAGCTCAGGCCTTCTGGTTGTTGACTGCGTAGTCGATCGCCAATTGCACGGTGGTGATCTTCTCGGCTTCTTCATCGGGGATTTCGATGCCGAATTCGTCTTCAAGCGCCATCACCAACTCAACCGTGTCGAGCGAGTCCGCACCCAGATCGGCAACGAAAGCCTTCTCATGGGTGACATCAGACTCAGGCACTCCGAGTTGCTCTGCAATGATTTTTTTGACGCGTGCTTCGATATCGCTCATGACTTCTCCGGGAAAAATTTTACTGGAACAGCCCGGGATTCTAAGGCCTCCGAAGCGACTCACCTGCTTGAAAAGCGTCGAGTCCATCTGGAGACCTCACCGGCCGGGCAAATCCGGTGCGCAGCAAGGCAGATGCCCGGCTGCTGCAATTCACTTCAGTTCATGTACATGCCACCATTGACATGCAACTCCGTGCCGGTAATGTAGGCCGCCTTCGGTGATGCGAGGAAGACAACCGCATCAGCAATTTCCCTAGGGTCCCCCAAACGGCCGACAGGAATTTGCGCCAGCAGCGCCAGTTTCTGGGCTTCGGGCAGGCTTTCGGTCATGTCGGTGGCAATGAAACCGGGGGCCACGCAATTCACGGTGATGCCGCGGCTGCCCAGTTCCCGGGCCAGCGCGCGCGTCATGCCCGCCACGCCGGCCTTGGCCGCAGCGTAATTCGCCTGGCCCGCGTTGCCCGAAGCACCGACGACTGAAGTGATGTTGATGATGCGGCCATAGCGCTGCTTCATCATCAAGCGCATCACGGCCCGACTCATGCGGAACACGGCTTTCAAGTTGGTGTCGAGCACAGCATCCCAGTCCTCATCCTTCATGCGCATCGCCAAGGTGTCGCGGGTGATGCCGGCATTGTTGACCAGAACCTGCAGGCCGCCATCGAGCTTGATGATCGCTTCGATGGCCGCTTCGACTGCCGGGGCATCGTTGACGTCGAGCATCAAGCCGCGGCCGCCATGGGCTGCCAAGGCCGCGCTGATGCCGGCGGCTCCGGCCTCGCTGGTCGCTGTGCCGATGACGATATAGCCCTGCTCGGCCAGCGTCAGCGCAATCGCGCGGCCGATGCCGCGGCTGGCGCCGGTGACGAGCGCGACCTGGCGCTTGCTAGTTGGGTCAGTCATTGCTTTGCTTTCAGCCCAGCAGCTCGCGCGCTTGCGCCAGCGTTGCCGGATCGAGCACCGTTGCCGTCATGATGTCGGCGTCGATTCTCTTGATCATGCCGGCCAACACCTTGCCGGGCCCGCATTCGATGATATGGGTCAGCCCCAGGCCCTTCAAAGCCTGCACCACCTCGACCCAGCGCACCGCGCCGAAGGCCTGGGCATAAAGCGCCTGGCGCAGGCCCGCAGCGTCGGCAACTGAAGCGACGTCGATGTTGTTGATCACCGGGAACTGCATTGCTGAAAAGCCGGTGCTGGCGAGCCTGAGCTTGAGCGCTTCAGCCGCTGGTTTCATCAGGCTCGAATGGAACGGTGCCGACACCGACAGCAGCAAAGCGCGCTTGGCGCCGGCGGCTTTCAAGACTTCGCAAGCCTTGTCGACGCCCGCCTTGGTACCCGCTATCACCGTCTGCTTCGGATCATTGAAGTTGACCGCCTCAACCGCTTCGCCGGAGGCCGCGGCAGCCACCGCGCAGCCGTCACGTACCGCTTGCGCTTCCAGGCCCAGGATCGCCGCCATGGCGCCGACGCCGACCGGCACCGCCGCCTGCATCGCCTCGGCGCGGAACCGCACCAAGGGCAAGGCCTCGGCCAAGCTCAAGGCACCGGCCGCTACCAAGGCCGTGTACTCACCCAGTGAATGCCCGGCTGCTGCGGCAGGGACCAGGCCGGTCTCGGCAATCCAGGCGCGGTAGCAAGCGATGCCTGCGGTCAGCATCACAGGCTGGGTGTTGGTGGTCAGGTCGAGCAGCTCTTTCGGGCCGGTCCGGATCAAGGCAGCAACATCCTCGCCCAGCGCAGCCGAAGCTTCGGCCAAGGTACGCAGGACTTCCGGATGGTCACCCCAGGCGTCGAGCATGCCGACAGCCTGCGAGCCCTGGCCGGGAAAAACAAATGCGAATTTTGCGGTCATCAAGCGTTCCTCAACAATCAGAAGTTCAGCAGCACCGCGCCCCAGGTGAAGCCGCCGCCAACCCCTTCGAGCATCACGGTGTCGCCGGGTTTGACTTGGCCGCCACGCACCGCATGGTCGAGCGCCAGGGGAATCGACGCGGCCGAAGTATTGCCATGCTGGTCAACGGTGACGATCAGCTTGTCAAGCGGCAACTTCAGCTTCTTCGCCGTGCTGTGCATGATGCGCAAATTGGCCTGATGCGGGATCAGCCAGTCGATGTCGGCATCGGTCAGACCGGCCTTGTCGAGCACCGCGCGAGCGGTCTTTTCCAGCACCCCGACAGCCAATTTGAAGACCGCCTGACCGTCCATTGTCAGCAGCGGAGAACCCAGCACCAGCCCGCCCGAGACCGTGCCCGGAACGCAGAGGATGCCGGCATGGCTGCCATCGGCATGCAGGTCGGTCGCGAGGATGCCGGGCGTCTGGCTCGCACCCAGCACCACGGCGCCGGCGCCGTCGCCGAACAGCACGCAGGTCGTACGGTCCTTAAAATCAAGAATGCGCGAAAACACTTCGGCGCCGATCACCAAAGCCTTGGTCGCCGCACCGGTCTTGATCATCGAATCAGCCACCGAGAGCGCGTAAATGAAACCCGAGCAGACCGCTTGCAAATCAAACGCGGCGCCGCCGGCAATTCCCAGCTTGTGCTGCAGCAGGCAGGCGGTGGACGGGAACACCATATCGGGCGTCGAGGTGGCGACGATGATCAGGTCGATCTCGGTGGCGGCAACACCCGCGGCCTCAAGCGCTGCGCGGGCTGCCGGCAAGGCCAGATCGCTGGCGGTGACACCCGGCGCGGCAAAGTGGCGGGCGTGGATGCCGGTGCGCCCGACGATCCATTCGTCCGAAGTCTCGACCCCATCCTTGGCCAACTGCGTGGCCAGATCGGCATTGGTCAGACGGTTTGGTGGCAGAAAGCTGCCGGTGCCGAGGATACGGCTGTAAAGCGGATTTTTGTGGCTCATGCAGCTTGGGCGACATCGGTCGCGCTGTCTCCATCGATTCGATTCGCGCCTTCAGCGTTTTCAGCGTCGGGCATCGGGTGCAGCAAGGTGGCGATGATGCGCTCGTGCACCCGCTCGAGCAATTGGTGGCGCGCTGCCTCATGGGCCCGGGTCAAGGCAGTTTCGAACGAGACCGCATCGGCCGATCCATGACTCTTGAACACCAGCCCGCGCAAGCCCAGCAGGGCCGCACCATTCAGTTGCCGGTGGTCGACCCGGCGCTTGAATCGGTTCAAGATCGGCATCGCCAGGATGGCGACGATCTTGGTCAACCAATTGCGGCTGAACTCGGCGCGGATGAAGCTGGCGATCATCGCCGCCAGCCCTTCGGCGGTCTTCAGCGCCACATTGCCGACAAAACCGTCACACACGACCAGATCGGTCGTGCCCTTGAAAATATCATTGCCTTCGACATTGCCGTAGAAGTTCAACTGACCCGCCGCGGAGGCCTGGCGCAGCAATTCGCCGGCGCGCTTGATCGTTTCACTGCCCTTGATCGTTTCCTCGCCGATATTGAGCAGGCCGATGCTCGGCTCGGCCTTGCCGTCCACTGCCGACACCAGGGCGCTGCCCATCACCGCAAATTGCAGCAGATGTTCAGCCGTGCAGTCGACGTTGGCGCCGAGGTCGAGCATGGTGGTGAAGCCGCCCGATTGGTTCGGCAGCACCGAGGCGATCGCCGGACGGTCGATGCCTTCCAGCGTTTTCAGCAAATACCGCGACACCGCCATCAGCGCACCGGTATTGCCGGCAGAAACACAAGCCTGAGCCAGTGGAGCCGCATCATCGACCGACTTCAGCAGCGAGATCGCCACCCGCATCGACGAATCCTTCTTGCGACGCAAGGCCGTCTCGACCGTGTCCTCCATCGTCACCACTTCGGTGGCCGGCACGATGCGGCAGCGCGGCCAGGCCGCAGCAGTTGCCAGCGCCTCCGGTCGACCGACCAGCAGCAGTTCAGCTTGCGGGTGCGCTGCGAGAAAAGCCTGGCAGGCCGGCAAGATGACCGATGGCCCGTGATCACCGCCCATGCAATCAACCGCCAGGCGCACCGGCGCGGCGTCACTGGGCTGAGTCAACTCGGAAGCAGGTGAGGACATCGGATCGAAGCGATTGGGGAGTCAGGCGACGCCAGCCAAACCGGCGCTAAGGAAAGACAAAAACCCGGAACTGCACCGAGGCACAGGCCGGGAATTGGTCAAATCAAGAAAATTTCCATTCCGCTGTTCGACTGCACAGCGCAAGAAAATAATCAGGCGTCTGCCTTGGTCTTGAAAATCTTGCGACCGCGGTAAAAACCGGTCGGGCTGATGTGATGACGCAGATGCACCTCGCCGGTGGTCGGCTCGATCGCTGTACCCGGGGTCACCAGGGCATTGTGCGAACGGTGCATGCCACGCTTTGAAGGTGACTTCTTGTTTTGCTGAACAGCCATGAAATTCTCCTAAGACGCCGCGGTCTGGGACCTGTTTGAGCGCGCCAGAGGAAACCCTCTGACCAACGCTTGCCTGATGCCCACGACCCGGACGCCGCGATAAAGTGCTCGAGCCATCATGCGCACCATGCGCGGACCGCTTGGCATCAACCCCCTGGGTATCTGCGGCAAGTCACTTTGATTATCGAAACTGGGAAAGCCAATGAGTGTAACACCGCTCGCCGGGCTTTTCCCAAAGCCTGGCTGCCTACTGCGCCGAACCGTCGCCTGGCTTGCCCTTCAACGCGGCCAAAGCGGCAAAGGGATGCGGCCGGTCTTCGCCATCCGCTGGCGCTGCCTGCGCCAAGGGCAGCGGCTGCGGGCAGACTTCATGGCGCGGCACCAGGGGCAAGGCCAGCAACAACTCATCCTCGACCAATTCAAGCGCGTCGAGCGCCTTGGGCAGCGCCAGTACCTCGTCGTCACTGTCGGCATCCAACTCGGCAGCCATCGCCGTGGCCAAGTTTTCGTCGCGTACAAAGCGGAACCAACGCGACAGGCCCAGTTCCTCCTGCACCGGCTGCAAGCAGCGCTGACAAGTCAGGCTCACCAGCGCGCGCGCCTGCAAGTGCAGCCAAGTCTGCGCTTCGGCGCCGCGCGCTTCGCGCCGCTCGCCGGTCAATTCCCATTGCACGGCAGGCCAGTCACTGGCCGGCGCATCTTCGGGGGCCGATTCAGCCAGACGGGTCAGGCTGGCGGCGGGCCATTCGCCTTGCAGATGGGCAGCGTCGCGGGCGAAAGCCTCGACGTCGAGTTTTTGGGGAATGAATTCGCGCGTAGTCATGTCTGCCAGTGTAAGAGCCCGGCCGCGGCGCTTGAAGGGCCCGGGTCGATCTCAATGCGAAAATCAAGCGATGTACAAGCCCAACCGCCCCCTTATCCTCGCCTCGACCTCGCGCTACCGGCGCGAATTGCTTGAACGCCTGCGCCTGCCATTTGAAGTCTGCGCCCCCGACCTCGACGAAAGCCCGCTGCTCGGCGAAGCCCCGGCCGCGATGGCCGCCCGCTTGGCGATGGCCAAGGCGATGGTCGTCGCCCAGCGCTTCCCTGAATCAATTGTCATCGGCTCCGACCAAGTCGCCGATCTGGCCGGCCAGGCCATCGGCAAGCCCGGCGACCATCAGCGCGCAAGGGCGCAGCTGCGCTTGATGAGCGGTAAGTCCATGACGTTCCAGACTGCCGTCGCCGTGGTCTGCCTGGAGAGCGGCTTTGCCGAGCAGTTGCTGGCGCCGGTGCAAGTCACCATGCGCGTGCTCAGCGACGCCGAGATCGAAACCTACCTGCTGGCCGAGCAGCCCTATGACTGCGCCGGCAGCGCCAAGTCGGAAGGCTTGGGCATCAGCCTGCTGGCAGCGATTCATTCCGACGACCCGACCGCCTTGATCGGCCTGCCCTTGATCCGCACCTGCGATCTGCTGCGGCGCGCCGGGCTCGACCCCTTGCAGGCGCTGCAGGCCGCCAGCACAGGAGCAGCCGCATGAACAAGGGCAAGCTCTACCTGGTCCCGAACGGGCTGGACTTCGGCGTCGAAGGCGCTGCGGTCGACCTGCAGCAAGTGCTGCCCTTGCATGTGATCCAGATCGCTGCCGGCCTGACCCATTGGGCCGCAGAAAGTGCCAAGACCACCCGGGCGTTTCTGAAGAAGGTCGACACGGTAGTGCCGCTGGCGCAGCCCTTGCAAAGCCTGCAGATCAGCGAGTTGCCGCGGCCACCCAAAGGCCGGGCAGCCGATCAGGTCAACCAAAGCCAGGCCTGGCAAGCGCTGCTGAAGCCGGCATTGGCCGGGCAGGACATCGGCTTGATCTCGGAAGCCGGCCTGCCGGCGGTGGCAGACCCGGGCGCCTTGCTCGTTGCCGCCGCACATGACGCAGACATCGAGGTGATCCCCTTGAGCGGCCCCAGCGCCTTGCTGATGGCCTTGGCGGCCAGCGGCTTGAATGGGCAGAGCTTTGCCTTCGTCGGCTACCTGCCAGTCGATGGCCCGGCGCGCAACAGCCGCATCCGCGAGCTCGAAGCCCTGTCAGTGCGCCAGCAGCAGACCCAATTGATGATCGAAACGCCCTACCGCAACAGCGCGCTGCTGCAAGGCCTGCTGACCGCGCTGCGGCCGCAGACCAGGCTGTCGATCAGCTGCGGCCTGACCCTGCCCCAAGGCTGGACCCGCAGCGCCAGCGTCGAACAATGGCGCAGTTCGGGTGAAGGCATGCCGAACAACATACCGGCGGTGTTTGCGATTTTGGGGTGAGGTCAAGCGCCGAATGCGGGGGCCTCGCCCAGGCCCCGCATTTCGGCCTTCGGGCTACGGGCTACGGGCTACGGGCTACGGGTCGGAATTTTGTAGCCCGTCATGAGGCCGAAGGCCAGAATGCGGGGCGGTTTGGCACGGTTTTCCCCGCATTGCGCTGCGCTGCATGGCGGGCTACGGGAAACTAAATCAAGCCCCTTGCGCAGCCTCTTCAGCCGGCGCAGGCGCTGGCGCCTTGGCGCCGAACAATGCGGCAACACGCTTCTTCGGGCGGATATTGCTTGACAATCCCTTTGGCGCTTGCACAGCGCCAGTCGCGCCCTTGTCCCAGGCGGGCAACTCGGCGCTGCCGCTGGCTTCATAAGGCCGGTCGAAGAAGGCATCGCGCGATGGCGCCCGATAGCTTTGACGAACCGGCGGTACATAAGCAGCCACCGGAGCCGCCTGAACTGAACCATGATCTGTTTCAGCCTCATCGCGTTCACGGCGCGGACGCTCGCTGCGCTGCGGACGACTACCCGGTCGGTCGTCTTCGATCTCAAACGCCGACAACTCGATGTCGCGCTTGAGCAGCTTTTCAAGATCGGCCACCAGACGTGCATCCGACTTGGTCACCAGCGTCACCGCGATGCCCGAAGCCCCGGCGCGGCCAGTACGGCCGATGCGGTGCACATAGTCTTCGGCGTTGAACGGTACATCGAAGTTGAAGACGATCGGCAGGTCGGCGATGTCGAGGCCGCGCGCGGCAACATCGGTCGCCACCAGCACATCCACTTCGCCGCTCTTGAAGGCTTCGAGCGACTTCAAGCGCTCGTCCTGCGACTTGTCGCCATGCAGCGCCGAAGTGCGCAGACCATCGCGTTCAAACGAACGCGCCAGCCTGGCCGCACCGAGCTTGGAATTCACGAAAATCAGCGCCTGCGTGATGCCGCGCTGACGCAGCACCTGGCGCACCACGGCGCGCTTGTCGTCGTCGGTGACGCTGTAGAAAATCTGCTCGACATTGGTGGCCGTGGCATTCGGACGCGCCACTTCAACCAGCACCGGCTCTTGCAAATAACTTTGCGACAAGCGCTTGATCTCGGGCGAGAAAGTGGCCGAAAACAGCAAGGTCTGGCGCGCTTCAGGCAGGTAGCTGAGGATGCGCTGCAGATCGGGCAAGAAGCCGATGTCGAGCATGCGGTCGGCTTCGTCGAGCACCACATATTCAACCTGGTTCAGCACACAGTTCTTGGCTTCAATATGGTCCAGCAAACGGCCCGGCGTGGCGATCAAGACTTCGACGCCGCCCTTCAGCACGGCAGTCTGCGGCTTCATGTCAATGCCACCGAAAACGCAAGTCACGCGCAACTGCGTGTGCTTGGCATAAGCCTTGATATTGTTGGCCACCTGGTCGGCCAATTCGCGCGTTGGCGCCAGCACCAGGGCACGCACTGGATGGCGGGCGGGCGACGCGCTGGCGTTCTCATGCTTGAGCATCCGCTGCAGCAGCGGGATCGAGAACGCCGCAGTCTTGCCGGTGCCGGTTTGTGCCGCGCCCATCACGTCGCGGCCTTCCAGAACGATAGGAATCGCCTTGGCCTGGATCGGCGTCATCATGGCGTAGCCGGAGTCGGCAACGGCACGTAAAAGCTTGGCGTCGAGGGGCAGCGTGTCGAAACGCGAAGGCGCCTCTTCGATCAGTTCGGTGTTGGTCATCCTGAGATTATCCGCTATATGCGGACATTACTCGGGTTTGCCCGGAGATTGGGGCAAAACCACCTCAGCCCGGCCAGCGGCAAAGCCGTTCCGGATGATCAACCATCTGGGTGTCCTGAAGCGGACGATGCGCCAATAAAGCACTACATAGGCTGCGACGAATATCAGCAAGAACAACATCAGTACCGGTGACGAGTCCCAGAACAGCAGCGCCGGCACCAGCGAGCAGACGCAAACAACCCAGAGGTAAGGCGCGGTCATCGAATTGCGTTGCGTGATCGCCTTGGCGTCCTGCGCACCGACAGCCCAGCGCAAGAGGCGACGAAAAATCAGCGAATGCAGGTGAATACCGTCTGGCAGACCGGGCGCCGTGGCGCGGATAAAGCTGCGCCGGTAAATCGAAAACAAGGTTTCGAAGACCGGGTAGATACACACCATCAACCCAAATAGTGGCGAGACCTGCGGATGCCGCACCAGCAGCAAAATGGCGATTTCGGCCATGAAGAATCCAAGGAAATAGGCTCCGCCGTCGCCTAGAAAGATCAATCCGCCCGGAAAATTCCAGACGAAAAATCCCAACGCTGCACCGACACCAGCCAAGGCCCAAAGCGCCAGTTCGGTGTCGCCGACCTGGAATGCCACGTAGGCGAAAGTCAACAGCATCAGGCTGACGCACATCGACGACAGGCCGTTGAACCCGTCGATGATATTGACCGAGTTGGCCACGCCGGCCACCATCAAGATGGTCAGCATGTAAGCCCCCAGGGTGGTGCTCACCACCCAATCGACACCCGGAATGTCGGTGCGGGTGATCAGCGCGCCCATCAGCCAAGCCGCCAAGGCAGCAGACAGGGCTGTAGCAGCCAAACGCTTGGCCGGAGAGACCGCTTTGGTGAAATCTTCGATCAATCCGGTGGCGAGCGCCGGCAAACCACAGAGCAGCAGCAACATGCCGGTCCGGTGACCTGAGCCATTGATCGACCAGTCAACAACAGTACAGACCAGCAAGCCGGCAACGATGCCGACACCACCGATGCGAGGCACCGCTTGAGCATGGAATTTTTGCGGCCCCGAGAGGTCATGATCCGCCATCATCTCGCCATAGCTATGCGACAGGCGAATGGTCAGGCCAGTCACAAGAGCAGCTACAAAAAACGATATGAGCAGGAAATTCATGCGCGTTAGTGTAGCGAAGCAACAGCATTTGCTCCGCAGCCTTTACGGAACTTCGTTTTTTACAAGTCAGCGGCGATTTGTTCGAAGTACATCAAACTTCCCTTGATCGTACTGTTTTACAAACGTCGAGGTAGGTTCACTTAGCGGCAATGCGGACAATGTCCCATTGCTGTTGGCGCCGACCGAAAACTGAGCTGATCTATCCGTACCTCCTGTTCGAGCTAAAAATCGATTAGGCGAACCAGACTGGGCGACCGACATCACGTACATCCCGATGGCGTGCGGCTGGGTCTATCTGTGCGCCATCGTGGACTGGGCCAGCAGGTTGGTGCTATCGCATCGGGTGTCGATCAGCATCAAAACCTTGTTCTGCGTGGAGGCACTTGAAGAGGCCACCTTGAAATAAGGCAAACCCGAGATCTCCAGCAACGACCAGACCAGCCAGTTCACTAGCAACGCTTTCACCTGCCCGCTAAAGGCCCGCGGCGTCGAAATCAGCATGGATGGCAAGGCGGCCTGGCGGGACAACGTATTTGTCGAAGGCCTGTAACGGACGATCAAGTACGACGAGGTTTATCTGCACGCCTCCGCCTCAGTGAGTGAGGCAGCGGCGGGGCTGGCCAGATACATCAATTTGTACAGCAGCGAGCGGCCCCATTCTTCTCTGGACAAGAAGACCCCGGACGAGTTCTACTTCGCGACGCTGCCGTCGATCAAACGGGCAGCTTGAGCGTTGAACACGAGCTGCCCACCGCTTCGATCGTCCGGTTCGCCGCAAGCGCCGACCGACCGCCGCCGTGCATAACTCTGCACCGATCATAGACAGAGCGCAGGGCTCCACTTAGCAAATCAACTTTGCCGTTCGGACAACCGGAGCCACCTTGAACCAACGGCATGTCGGAGCGCTTCAACGGCCGCATCAGCGAAGTAGTCAACCAGATGCGATTCGCGTCAAGGGCCGAACTGAAGGCAACGCTTCAGAGTTATTCAAAAAAGTACACCCAGCAAATTCCGCAGCGTGCACTCAACCACCTGTCACAGGTTAAGGCGCTAAAGAGTCGCCCCTTAAAAATACATAACCAATTGATTTAATTGGACTTTTTAGCATTTTTTAGATAAAATAAACCTCAGTTTCTATCCGGAAGGCAGTAGTTTTCTGGGAGTTTTTGAGGAGCCAAGTGATGACCGATACCGCCGATTTTTTC
>CAMDHE010000079.1 GCA_945898095.1 Roseateles toxinivorans
GGGCGCAGGTTGCAGGAATCGATTTCAGGTCACCTTCCACCATGGCTAGGTAACTTGAAGGAAGTGCGATGAACACTTTGCTTCCGGGCCGGCATCGAACCAGGTCATTGAGCAGCAAGTTCGAATTTTTAGCTTGGCCAAGAGCCAACCACCAGTCTGACGGAGTGGCTCGCAAGGTTGCTAATGCCGTGTTGATGGTGCTCTGCCCAGGCGAGACGGTCAGGTCATAGTTGGGAATTGGCTCACGACCCGAGACGAGTCCGAGGCCAGCCGACACGACGAAGAAATCAGCGCTTAATTCGGCTACAACTCGCTGACTATCCACAATGGGTCGCCCAACATAGACCTCCGAGGCAACTGCTCGAACTGGCTGGGCCGCCACTTGTCTCAGCCAGGCGCTGGCCACCTCACCCACGGAGAGTGGCGTGCCACTCAGTGCGAGGCGTAATGGCGTGGCGGTTGACCGTTTACGTGTCGTGCAGTTCGTGACGACTGCAACTGCACTTGCTGAAAACTGCGGGCCTTGCATAAGTGTTGTACAGCAGTTATTTTCGGTATCAAAGTTTAGTCCAAAAACTGTAGGTGTGTATATAAACAGTGGAAAAAACTGATGACTTTTTAAGTCGATCTGGTGGCGGGGGAACGCTTGAACCTGACATCGATTCGCCGCCTCGGCATCAGCACCACCCAGCAAGCCAGGGCGGTGGCGGATGATCTGGCGCTGCGACAGCTTTTAGTGCCGGTCAGCGAACGCCTTTTCGGGCTGCCCAAAGCCGTGCGCCAACGCTTGACCGAACAAGTCGGGACCAAGTCAGGATCAAGTTGGAGTCAAGTCGGGCCTACCCGGCGGCCGGCTGGAATGGAGCGTGAACCTCATCCCTACGGCGTGGAAATAGCGGCGCACTTTCAGCTCAGGTCTGGTGTCCCGCGCCCGGATTCCGGCCATCATGCGTGACCTGGTTTTCTTGTCGACGACGTCGATCATGGCCCGATTTTTCGGTCAGCTTCCCGTCGGAGTATCGAGCCGTGCTTTGGTCAGCAACCTCTCCATCCGCCATGCCAACGCCTCGCGCTTCGGAAACATCCTGGCCTCGGCCGGCAGGAAGATCGGCTGATTCTGGAGGTCGATCAGCATCCGGTAGTCAGGGATGCGCCGGTCCAGCGTTCGGCTGACATGCCATTTGAAATCGGGGCCCGGGGCAATCAGGTTCTGGTCCATGGCCCAGTGCATGTTTGGCGTCAAAGCCAGGCCATTGCGGGGATCGTCGTCCTGGGCTTCGCTGAACGGGTGGATATGGGCGGCTTCGACCAAAGCGGTGCCGTCGTCCAGCACCAACCGGATGCCGGTGGCCGCGCAGCGGTAGTCGTACAACTGCGTGACGACACGGCGAAACGCCGGGTCGCGCACATAGGCGGGCGGGGCGGGTGAGCGGGCCAACAACTCGGGCTCGCTGTTGCGCAGCCTTCGCTCGTAGCGGCTGACGTCAGCGCAGCGCGCGACGATGGCATCGAGCTCATTCAAACCGCGGCCGAACCAGGCCCGGGCCAGCGCTTCCGACAGGCGATCGACATTGGCCGGGTCACGCAGCAATTCGAACAGCGCCGGGTCCAGGAAGGCGAAGGCCACGTTGTCGGTGATGGCTGCCGCGCTGCGTGCGCTACCCATGGCGTCAAGCGGATCTTCGCGCCCAGGCAAGGCTTGCAAATGCCAGAAACTGGCGATGCCTTTTTTCAGCTTGCCGGTCAGGTGGAAGAACGGGAAATACGGACTTGGCTGGTCCGCGGGGCCGCGGACAGCGTCGAAATAGCGGGCGTAGCGTTCCAAAAGCGGCGGCGCAAAGAAGATGCGGTTATCGGGCAATGCACCGCTGCGCGCCATGTCGAGGACGGCCAGCAGCATGCAGATCTTGTGCGGGCTGGCCCGGCCGTTCTTCTGGTTGACGTTCAGCAGGGCGGTCCTGGCGCAGTAGTCGTCGAGGTTGCTCATGGCCAGTATTTCGCCTGGTCCGGCAAAACCCACCGGACGCCGCCGCGCGGATCTGCGGCATCGCCGGCGTAGCGCGGAATCAGGTGGATATGGACATGCGGCACGGTCTGGCCGGCGCTTGCGCCATCGTTGATGCCGATGTTGTAGGCGTCGGGTTGGTATTCCTCGTCGAGCTGAATTTTTTCTGCTTCCAGCAAAGCCATCAAGCCGGCGCGGGCTGCGGCGCTCAGATCAAAAAATGAACCGGTATGGCGGCGGCTGATGATCAGGCTGTGCCCCGGCGAAACCGGGTAAGCATCGCGGATGACGACCCCATGTTCATTCGCTGCCAGGATGCGCTCGGCGGGCAGATTGCAGAACGGGCAGGGTGTGGGCATGGCGGATGGTAGCAAGGGTGGCTGGTGCTGGCGTTACATATTCACGGCGGCGGACGATTCAATCCGACACCAGGTGGGAAAAAAAGTTTCAGACCGGTGACCCGTTGCTCGGCACGCAGCGCAGTGGATTGCGGGGTGTTTCTAGGCGCTGCAGATCCCCGCATTCCGGCCTGGGGCCTCATGCGGGCTACGAGTCTTGCTCACAAGGCCATCTTGCGCGCCGGTGCTCACAGGCGAAACGCACTCAGGTGCAGCAACTGGCCCTTGACTTCGAGTGCGCCGCCGGCGACATGCTGGCCTGCCCCGGAAGGTTGGTCACTCAATTGATGGATGGCGACCCTGGCGCTGCCAGTGCTTTGTGGCCAGGTGCGTCACCCATGGTGCTTTTTTCCTGGTAGATCGGCTTGAAGTTCGAGGCCAGGCCCATCGCGAAATTCCAGGTTTCGGGATCCAGCTGTTGCGCGAGCTTGTCTCTGATCTGGCCGGCGAAGAGTTTGTTGATGCCGTCCGGCAATTTGTCGGCGGCAAGTACAGCGTACTTTGCCGCGACGATCAAGGCATCGGTGCCGGTGCTGGAGCCCTCCAGGATGGAAGCCAGGCTCAGGTATGCGGTGGGTTCACCCCGCTCGGATGCCCGCGTGTACCAGTAGACGGCCAGCAGGTCATCCCTGGGCACACCGGTGCCCTCCTCAAAGAGGTCTCCGAAGTTGTTCTGCGATCCGGCGAATCCCAGGTGGGCGTTTTGCCGATAGAGATCGACCGCTTGCGCGAAGTCCTTGTGCTCACCATGGATGAGCTCAATGGCCCGGCGGTGCCGGTCGATGATTTCTGCCTTGCTGGTCCGCTTGTAATAGCCCAGGCAGTGCTTTGCGTGTTCGAAGTGTTCGATGAAAAGCAGGACTTTGCCTTCGAATGAAGCCGCGGTCATGCCGTCCAGGACGTAAAGATCCGCCTCGAGAAACAGGTCCGAATCGTCAGACGTGTTCCTGCGATATAGCTTGGAAAAAGCCTGCGTTGCGTTGAACCAGTTGCACAGGCCGTCGATTTGCAGTTCGTTGTAGTCGGCAATGTTCTGCCAGAGCGCATAGAACCTCACCAGGGCAATCTCCGAATCGGTATCACCGAGGGTTTGACTGTCCTTGCTGAAGCACTGGAGCGCAAAAATGGTGCCGCCGGTCGCACTTTCGACGTACGAGACGTCCTCGCCCATGACGACCTTCCCCTTGTACCCCAGCGACCTCATGGCCTCCGCGATGACCGGGATCTTGAATGACATGAATTCGATCACTTGAATCTGCTCCTGTGGCTGAGGTCTACCGAACTGGCTGGTTGGGCGAATGCGTTCTGAAATTGTGCTGCCGCCTGAGCCGGGGTCCGTCGGCGCTAATTCGAGGCCAAGGGATCATTCGCCCAGTCCGTCGAGATGATCTCGTTGATCTTTCCGTTCACGTCCAGGCTCTGTTGTTTGTTCCTCCTACGAAGTCATTCGAAGGTCTTCCAGAGCGGCTTGATGTGCATGGGTTCGTCGCAATCGTTAGCCACCATCGCAATTTCATAGCTGAGCCCCCTTTGGTCCCAGTTGACCACCGAGGCCATGAAGAACGCCTGGAAGTTCTGGTTGCCGACACAGACAAGCCGTATCAACTTCCCCCGGAAGACTTGCAACTGGCCGCGCTTGGTAAATGGCACCTGATACACATAGGAAAAACCCATGCCGCCACGCATGTAGTAGCGGTGGAGATGGCCCTCGAACATCTTGTAGTTTGCGTTCTGCAGCGCCTGGTTCAGGGACTTGGCCCTTGCGAATTTCTCGGCTGTCCAGGCCGCTGGGGCTCTCAGTGCCCGGATGGCCTGCCCGACCTCGTCGCTGCGGCGGTCTTCAAACATATCGGAAAGTGAAATCATGGTTTTTTCCCTCGTGTCTCTGGTTTGCTTCTTTTCGTTACCGGATCAGGTAGTCCATGCAGACCTGCTCCTGTGGGGCCGGATGCCAGTCGAAGACGGCGCCCAGTGCGACCGGAAACATGGCAATCAGGATCAACAGAGGGAGCATTGGGCTGCCAATGGGCTGGTGAGTGAACCAGTTCACCAACCCATGGCGCCGATGCGGCTGAGAACAAGATCCCAGTTTCTCAAGCCAGGGGCTCACCAGGCGAGCCTCCCGGGCTGTTCATTCAGACAGCTTGTGCTCGATATTCAAACCTCGGCCGGGCTCATGTGGCGAGCCTGTGGCGGCCGATGCTCCGCAAGGGGCTGGCAGGGAGCCGGCAAGGAGCGTAGCGGATTGCGGGGCGGTCTTTGGTACCGCCGATTCCCGCATTCCGGCCTGCGGCCTCATGCGGGCTACGAGCCGTTTTTTCGCGTAGCCCGTCAAGCAGCGCAGCGAATTGCGGGGTGTTTCTCGGCACCGCCGATTCCCGCATTCCGGCCGTTGGCCTCATGCGGGCTACGAGCCGTTTTTTCGTGTAGCCCGGCAAGCAGCGCAGCGGATTGCGGGGAGTTTTTGGCGTTGTTGATTACCGCAAGGGGGATTGCTGGGATAACGCCTGCAGCGAGTCGCTCTTCGGTTCGCTGAAGGTTGAGAGGCTTCACGGCCAGCGCTTTAAAACCAGGCTTCAAGCCAGGGATGAAGCGGCGGCCTGGCTACTCTGGTACAACAGCATTCGGCTGCACTCAACGCTGGCCTATGTCAGCCCGATGCAATTCGGGAAAACGCGGCTTGCGGCTCAGCACAGACAAGCCAACCCATGACTCAGCTATGGGATACGGCTTCTAAGGGCAAGGTCATCTTCAAGCTGATGTCTCCCGGCACCGAAGTCAAAACGATTTGAAACCGATAAACTGCCTTGTGAGCCAAAATTTATCCATGAAGGAGTCCACCATGATTGCAGAGCAAGAACAGGTAGCGCGTCGCGCAACGGTGCAAAACGCCCTGGCCAGCCAGCGCATGGAAGGCTTGGAGCCAGAGCGCCAAGTTCTGGAAGATGCCCAAAAGTGGGCGCGCGGCGAAAAGACGATCAGCCAGGCCATAGCCGATTTCAAAGCCCGACTTCAACGCGCACCTGCATGAAATACGCGGGTGACCTGGGCGACCCGTATTTGGACAAAGATACGGGTGTGTTGCGAAATTTGCTGGGTCTTAAAAACCAAGCGGCCTTGGATGAAGCTGAGTCCAGCTTGTCTTTTTTGCGCACGAGCGAATTGCGCGAACAGCCGGTGCAAGGCAGCTTTGATTTGTCGCACTTGCAAGCCATTCACCAGCGACTTTTTTGTGACGTGTACGACTGGGCAGGGCAACTTCGATTGGTTGAGATTCAGAAGGGTAATACCGACTTTGCCCGGCACATGGTCATTGAGAGCGCGGCAAAGCAATTATTTGGGCAACTTGCCAAGGAGCAGCATTTGCACGGGCTTGATGCTGATCGGTTTAGCCGTCGATCTGGACATTACCTGGGCGAAATCAATGTGCTGCATCCCTTTCGAGAAGGGAATGGCCGGGCGCAACGCGAATTCATTGCGCAACTTGCCTTGCAGGCCGGGCATGCGATTGACTGGACCGGCATCACCCAAGCGGAAATGGTTCATGCGTCCATTGCGGCCTATAACAGCGATGCCGCAGAGTTGGCGCGCTTGATTCGGCGTGCGCTTGTTCAATGAGAAGTGGCAGTAGTCCCGCAGCCTGTGGGACAAGTTTCCACCAGTTTGCAGAGCAAATTGCAGAGTAAAAATAGTAAATGCCAGGCGCAGGGCGGTGCCGGCGCCGACGGCTTTGAAGCGCTCGATGCCGGCATGGCCGACTTGCTGCAGAAAGCTTTCGACGCGGGCCAGGCCGGGCTCGATGTTGACGGGGCTGCGGGTCGAGAGCGCGTCCATCGCGAAGCTGCCGACGGCCCGACGATCATCTGAGTGCCCGCTATCGCCCATTTCAGCTGGCCCGTGGTCGATAGAAGTCTTTGATTCATTGAACGGAGCCGGCGTATCGCCGACCCTTTATCACCCATCTATCGCCGATATGGCGGAAGTTGTCCGATAGCCTGTTCATGACTGCGCCCAGTACCGCCGCCAGCGGCCTGATTTTGTATTGATTTGCGGAGCGGTCGACAACAATCGGGCGGTGCCTGCCAGCGCTCACAGACGAAACGCACTCAGGTGCAGCAGTTGGCCTTTGACTTCGAGTGCACCGCCGGCGACATGCTGGCCGGCCAGGCGCAGGTCGGTGCCGGCGCCGACGGCTTTGAAGCGCTCGATGCCGGCATGGCCGACTTGCTGCAGAAAGCTTTCGACGTGTGCCAGGTCGGGCTCGATGTTGACGGGGCTGCGGGTCGAGAGCGCGTCCATCGCGAAGCTGCCGACGGCCTTGCGCAAAAAGCTGCGGAAGGTGTCGGGCGAATCGAACAGTTCCACCGCGACGGGCTGTCCGTCGATGGCGAAAACGGCGCCGGCCTGGCGCGGTTGCCATTCAAATGCCCGCTGGCAGGCGTCGAGCCGGGGCTGTTCGGCGGCGTAGAGGTCTGCCATCGCTTCGGTGTCGGAGTTGCGGTTGGCGGATCTGAAGCGCTCGTCGATCATCTGCCAGATCTCGCCTTGATCGCCGCTTGCCGCGCCGCGCTGGCGCATCGATTGGCTCACCGCGCTGGCCTTGGCCCGGCGGGCGGCGCCGAAGAGGATGCGCTCGCTGCTGTCGAAATGGCGCTGACGGTAGGCCCAGCGCCCGCGCTCGACGCAAGACACCGGAATCCGCAGTTCGCTGCCGGCATCGGCCAGGATGGTGATGTTGAGGATGCGGTTCTGGCGTGCGCCGCTCAGTTCTTCCCCATCGACCAGCAAGACCGGCCGCCCGCCGCGGTTGTGGAAGGCCAGTTCGGGCACGCTGCCGCCTTCGCTGATTTCGGCCACGCTGGCCGCGCCGGCTGCGATGGCGCTGTCAAGCAGGTCGTAACTTGCCGCCAGGCCGGTGGGCGCCAGCAGGGGGAATACCGACAGGTTCTGATAGCGCTGGCAACGGCCCAGGCTGTGGCGCGACAGGATTTGCGCCAGGGTCGGCGCTGCACCAGCCGCGGGCCTGCCTGGGTTATGCCTGCTGGGGCGCGCGCTGGCGCTCGGCCTGGCTTGGGCCATGTCGAGCCCGCGCAATGCGGGTTCTGCCAGTTCGAGGCCGCGCATTTCGGCCAGCCATTGCGCCGGGATGCCAGCCTTGCCGAAGATGATGCCGGCCAAGCCGCCGGCCAGCGCGGCCGTGGTGTCGGTGTCGTTGCCCATGGCGATGGCGGCCCGGACGACCGATGCGTAGTCTGGCTCGCGCAAACAGGCTCGTGCCGACCAGAGCGCGTCCACCGCATGACCGCTGCCACGCGGAGCCTTGCGCAGGGGGCTGTCGAGGATGTCGCGTTGCAGCACCAGGGCCAGTTCGGCATCGGCTTGGCAGTAATGCTGCAACTTGTCGATGGCAAGTTCCCAGGCTTGCGCGGCGTCGACCCCGTCGAGCAACTGCCTTGCCACGCCGCAGTAAAGCGCGCAGCAGAGCTGGGCGATGCGGTTGCCATGGGTGACCATCGACTGGCGCATGGCCATCTCGAACATCGATGCGCTGGAGCCCCGGTGCCAGAGCGCGAGCCCGAGCACCCGCATCAGCGAACCGTTGGTGGGCGGGCTGGCCTGGTTGCCGCCGGCTTCAAGCGGCGCCACGCCAGCGCGCAAGCGGGTGAGGGAAGTTTTGGTCTGGTTGCCGATGTCAAAACGCTTGCCGCCGACCGCCATATAGCCCTGGTCGCGCCAGTTCAGCAGGCGCTGGCCGAAGTCTTCCAGCACCAGGCCCTTGTTTGCCAGCAGGCTGGCGAGCAGGCACAGCGCTTGTGCGCCGTCGTCCGACCAGGTGCCATAGGGCACTTGGGCGTAGCTGCGGCGATAGCCATCGGGCATGACCATGTTGATCGATTCGCGTGGCGGGATCTGGTCTGCCGACTTGAACTCATGCGGAACCCCCAACGCATCGCCGACGAGCAGGCCGAGCAGGCCGCCGCGCGCACGCTCGGCCCGCGTCAGGCCTTCTTTTGCTTCGGCGTGGGCGATGGCCAGGCGTGGCAGCAGGGCATGGATGTAGTCCTCTTGGCGCGAGTTTTCGATTGCGCCGACGCGAGCCAGGCGGACGGCGTCGATGGCCGGCCCGGGTTGTTGGCCGAATTCGACCAGCAATTGCGCGGCGACGGTGCCGGCCCGGCCCAAGCCGCCGCGGCAGTGGATCAAAACCTTGCCGCCAGCGCGCAAGCAGGCACGGATCGCAGGCCCGGCTTCGGCCCATCCGGCGGCAAAGCGCTTGCCGGGAGCTTGGACGTCCTTGATCGGCAGGTTGAAGTACTTGGCCACCTCACCAGCCACGGCGGGCAGGGCCTGCACGCGCCATTTCTCCATTTCCGTAGGCTCCATCAGGCAGAGCCAGATGTCCGGGTTCCATGCGGCGATTGCCTGGGCGTCGGTGGCGAGGTCCCGGTCCCAGATGTATCGGCCCGTTGAGCTGTGGCCTTTTTTGCCGGGGCAGGCGGTCAGCCCAATGGTGCCGGTGCAGCCGGGGACGCTGAGGCTGTTGATCTCCAGCGGTTCGTTTTTGCTTGTGAGTATGTTCATGTCTGTTCTCCATTAAGTTGTGTAAGGCAACCTAATGGTAGTTGTACAATACAACTTGGTCAAGCGTTTATTTTTAAAAAGTGCAGCGATGAAGAAAAACATCCATTCAGCGGGGCAGTTGGCGAGTCCAGGGCGGGCAGCGGGGGGCAGCAAAGCGGTCGATGCGATCGTGCGGCCGCTGGTGACCGTCGACATCGCGATCTTCTCGATCCGCGACGAGGCTTTGTCGGTGTTGCTGGTGCAGCGCGGTGAGGGGCCGGATGAGCCTTTCCCGCTGCGGTGGGCCTTGCCGGGCGGGTTTGTTGATGTGCAAACGGACGCCACGATTGAGGCCTGTGCGCGCCGCAAGCTGGCCGCCAAGACCGGCGTGACCACGCCTTATCTGGAGCAACTGGGCAGTTGGGGCAGTGCAGACCGCGACCCACGCGATTGGTCGGTCACCAATGTCTATTTCGCCCTGATCGCTTCAGACGCGTCAGGCGAAGGCGATGGCCTGGCGCCACAACGCTGGTTCCCGGTCGGCCCGGACGTTCCCCGGCCGCTGGCTTTTGACCATGATGAACTGCTGGACGCGGCGCTACGGCGCTTGCGTGACAAGGTCGAATACACCGTGCTGCCGGCCTCGCTGTTGCCGGGGGAATTCACCTTGCCGGAGTTGCAGCGCACCTTTGAAATCGTGCTCGGCCGCGACCTCGACAAATCAGCCTTCCGCACCCGCATGCTGTCGGCCAAGGTGATCGAAGAAACCGGCAACTACCGCACCAGCTCCCGCCGCCCCGCGCTGCTCTACCGCCTCGCCGAAGACGCCTCTCACAAGCTACCCGCCACCTTCCGCAAGACCGCTTGAATTTCCGTAGCCCGGCAAGGAGCGAAGCGGATTGCGGGGAGTTTTTTTGCGCCACCGATCCCCGCATTCCGGCCGTTGGCCTCATGCGGGCTACGAGCCTTGCTCATTGCCATTGCCCGCGACTACTCAAAAATTGGCGCGCCAGTTCGCGCATCCTGTGCCAGGTCTGGATCCGGTCGATCCCATGGTTTAGATGAAGTTCCTCAACGACGCCGGCCAGCAAGGAAATCGGCGCTTCTTCCAGTAGCGTGTGCAGATGTGGAACGAATTCCTTGGGTGGATCAAGGGTGGTCAGGACCTGTTCGAGGATTTCTGGCGGCATGGAAACCCTGAAGCTCACACTGGCCGTTTGCGCGGCCTTGAGCAAAGCATTGCCATCGCGACTGCCGGCGCTTTCGCTCCGTGACCTTGGCGGGGCAACCGTTACTTGCAACCCAAGACTATCCAGAAGCCTTGAGGCACGGTTGAGGCTCAAGTCATTGATGGTGCCGTTTTCGACCTGATTGACCGTGGCGCGTGACAAGCCGCAAAGCTTGGCAAGGGTCGCTTGCGTCAATCCCATGTCGGAGCGCCTTGTGCGCACCGCTGCGCCGAGTTCCTGGATTGCAGACATGCAGCAAGCATAGGCAATCAGCTAAAGTATGTCAAATATATTTGACTTTATCGATTTGGTTTTGACGGGGTCGTAGCGGGCGATGCGGCAAGCAGTGGAGTGCTCTTTGCGGGGAGTTTCTGGCGCCGCAGATTCCCGCATTCCGGCCGTTGGCCTCATGCGGGCTACCGGCCGATTTTTTCGTAGCCCGGCAAGCAGCTCAGCGGATTGTGGGGTGTTTCTTGGCGCCGCTGATCCCCGCATTCCGGCCGTTGGCCTCATGCGGGCTACGAGCCGTTTTTTCGCGTAGCCCGCCAAGCAGCGCAGCGAATTGCGGGGAGTTTCTTGGCACCGCCGATTCCCGCATTCCGGCCTGGGGCCTCTTGCACATTCAGCGCCATTTTTACGAGGTCGATGCGCGAAACCGTTTGGCCCGACCGAGTTGAACCTAGAAACAGCAGTTGATCACTGTCCATCGCCTCGGAGGCCGCTGGCCTATTGAGATTTGCCTGCCCGCTGGGCGTCACCCAATGGGTGAGAACGCTACGCAGCCGATTGAACTGCTAAGGCACGCCGGCTGCGTTGCTTCTCCTGGTGGGCATCAGCCCACCGCGTCGGCGCGCCTTGCCAGCGCACCGCATCGCATCCCACTCGGCCGCGTCCAACTACCGGATCTAGGTTGAACCACGGGCTCAGGTGAGCAGCGTCTGCGCATGGTGGCGCAGGTGGTCGGCGACGAAGCTCGCAATGAAAAAATAGCCATGATCGTAGCCAGCGTGACGGCGCAGCGTCAGCGGCTGACTGGTTGCTTGGCAAGCCGCCTCAAGGCGATCGAGCAGCAGTTGTTCGGCCAGAAATTTGTCGGCCAGGCCTTGGTCGATCAGCAGCGGTGGGAGCCGGCCGCCGGCTTCGATCAAGGCCGTGGCGTCATGCTGTGCCCAGGCGCTGCGGTCATCGCCCAGGTAGCCGCTGAACGCTTTCTGGCCCCAAGGACAATGCATGGGCGCGGCAATCGGCGCGAAGGCCGAGGCGCTCTGGAACAGCGACGGGTGCTTCAACGCCAGGGTCAGCGCGCCATGACCGCCCATCGAATGGCCGAACAGACCGACCTTGTCGGCAAGGCCGGCAAACTCGGTCAGCACCAGGCCGCGCAGTTCCTGCGTCACATAGCTGCCCATGCGCCAATGCGATCGCCAAGGCGCCTGGGTGGCATCAAGGTAAAAGCCCGCGCCATGGCCGAAGTCCCAAGCGTCGTCAGCGCCCGGCACACCGGTGCCGCGCGGGCTGGTATCGGGTGTCACCAGCATCAAGCCGAGTTCGGCGGCCAGCCTTTGCGCACCGGCCTTGATGGCGAAGGTTTCTTCGTTGCAGGTCAGGCCGGCCAGATAGATCAGCACCGGCACCTTGGCGTGGCGCGCTTGGGGCGGCATGAAAACCCCGAACTTCATCGGCAGGCCGATGACATTGGAGTCATGCTCGTAGAAGCCTTGCACGCCGCCGAAGCAGGCATGCTCGCTCAAAGTCCTGAGCTTGGTCGATGGGGCTGTCAACATATCAAGTCAGTTCAAGCCTTGTGTTGCTGCCGAAAGCAGCGCGCGTGAAATGGGCCATACCGAGGTTCCTGCGGAAAAAAAGTACTGCGCTGGTTTTGGTGAGCGCAGGCGCTTCAGAACTCCACCACCGCACGGATTGATTCGCCACGCTTCATCAGTGCGAAGCCTTCGTTGATGTCTTCGAGCTTGAGCTTGTGGGTGATCAGCGCGTCGATGTTGATCTTGCCTTCCATATACCAGTCGACGATCTTGGGCACGTCGGTGCGTCCGCGCGCGCCGCCGAAGGCCGAGCCTTCCCACTTGCGCCCGGTGACCAACTGAAACGGCCTGGTGCTGATCTCGGCGCCAGCTTCGGCAACGCCGATGATGATGCTGCGACCCCAGCCCTTGTGCGTGCATTCCAGGGCATCCCGCATCACTTTGGTATTGCCGATGCACTCGAAGCTGTAGTCGGCCCCGCCATCGGTCAGCTGCACGATGGCGTCGACCACGGTGCCGCCGGCCGCCGCCACCTCCGTGGGGTTAATGAAATGCGTCATGCCGAACTGGCGCGCGATGGCCTGGCGCGCCGGGTTCAGGTCGACCCCGATGATCTTGTCGGCGCCGACCATCTTGGCGCCCTGGATCACGTTCAGGCCGATGCCGCCCAGGCCGAACACCACCACATTGGCGCCAGCTTCCACTTTGGCGCTGAACACCACGGCGCCGATGCCGGTGGTGACGCCGCAGCCGATGTAGCAGACCTTGTCAAACGGCGCATCTTTGCGGATCTTGGCCAGCGCGATTTCGGGCACGACGATGAAGTTGCTGAAGGTCGAAGTGCCCATGTAATGCAGGATCGGCTTGCCGTTGAGCGAAAAGCGACTGGTCGCGTCGGGCATCAATCCCTTGCCCTGGGTGCCGCGGATCAACTGGCACAAATTGGTCTTGCGCGACAGGCAGAACTTGCATTGCCGGCATTCGGGCGTGTAGAGCGGGATGACATGGTCGTCCTTGCGCAGCGAGGTCACGCCCGGGCCGACGTCGACGACGATGCCAGCGCCTTCGTGGCCCAGGATCGCCGGGAACAGACCTTCGGGGTCGGCGCCCGAGAGCGTGTAATAGTCGGTGTGGCAGATGCCTGTGGCCTTGATTTCGACCAGCACCTCGCCGGCCTTGGGACCCGCCAGGTCCACGGTTTCAATCGTCAATGCTTGGCCGGCTTTCCAGGCCACGGCGGCTTTGGTCTTCATGGGTTTTCCTCTTCTACATGCGCTTGGTTGGGGATCGCAAGCTGTGGGCGGCGTTCCCGGATGGGCTAATGTAGTTCGGCCCGCCATTGTTGGCCCGTAGCGATAGTTGTGCGTCGAACAATGGCCGTTCGGAATGCGAAGTTGGCAGGTGCCAACCCCCAGCGCCAGGTGACCAGCGTGCCGGGTTGTGCCGATGATGTGAGCTGCGTGTTCACGCATCAGGCCGCGCAAGCAGCGCTGTTCGGCATGAGCCCGTGAGTTGCCGCGCGGAGCGTGATGAAGTGACGTCCCCTTGCCGCCAGCTCGGATGCATCCCCGTGGCTACACTCCGCTGCAATGTCACAAGGGCTTGTATGCGTAAATCGATTTTTTTGCTGACCGGAATCCTGTGCCTTTCGGCCGGGACTGCCTTTGCCGATGAAGGCATGTGGACCTTCAACGAGTTCCCTTCCTCGAAGGTGGGCGCAGCCTACGGATTCGCCCCGGGTGCGGACTGGCTCAAGCAATTGCAGTTGTCCAGTGTGCGAATTGCCGGCGGCTGTTCTGCTTCGGTCGTGTCGCCCAATGGACTGGTGATGACCAACCACCACTGCGCGCTCGACTGTATTGAGAGTCTGTCTGGAATGCGCAAGAAGGACTACAACAGCGACGGGTTCATCGCCGGCAAGTTGGAAGAAGAGGCGCGCTGCCCCGGCATGGAGATGAACCAGCTGTTGTCGATTGAAGATGTTACGCAGGCAGTGCAGGATGCCACCAAAGACAAGACGCCTGAAAAATTCAACGATGCGCAAAAGGCGGCGATCGCCGGTATCGAAAAAGCCTGCGCCACAAGCGCTGAATGGCGCTGCGATGTGGTCACGCTATTCCGCGGCGGGCAGTACAACCTGTACAAGTACCGCCGGTTGCAGGACATCCGTTTGGTGTTTGCCCCTGAAGATGCGATCGCATTTTTTGGTGGCGATCCGGACAACTTCAACTTCCCGCGCTATGACCTCGATGTCACTTTTTTGCGAATTTACGGCGCAGATGGCAAGCCTTGGAAGGCGCCCCATTACCTGCCTTTCGCCAAGACCGGCGTGCAGGACGGTGAGCTCACCTTTGTGTCGGGCAACCCCGGTGGAACCAGCCGTGGCCTGACCTTGGCTCAGTTTGAAGACCTGCGCGACAAGGCGCTTCCTCCGATCCTGATGCAGTTGTCGCAGGCCCGCGGCTGGATGACTGAATATCAAAAACGTGGCAAAGAGCAGCAGCGGCATTCCAACGGCGATTTATCCGGCATCGAAAACGAGCTCAAGTCCTTGAAGGGAAAGCATGAGGCATTGGCCAGCGGTGCTTTTTTTGCTTCCCTGCAAAAAAATGAACTGGAGTTCCGATCCAGACTGGCTGGTAACCCCGCTTTGTTGGCCGAGTATGGCGATGTGTGGGACAACATCGCCACCATCACCGCCAAGCGCCAGGAGCTACGCAAGACGGTCAACGCAGTTCAGGAGACCTTTGGCAGCAGCCTGATTGAAATCGCAAGATCCATCGTGCGCCATGCTGATGAAAGGAACAAACCCAATGGCGACCGGCTGCCTGAGTTCGCGGACGCCCGCCTGCCGCAGCTGGTCCAGCGGGTGCTGTCGGCTGCGCCGATTTACAAGGAATTCGAGATCGCCAAGGTCCGTCATGGTTTGACCAAGATGCGTGAGGATCTCAGCCCCGACCACCCTTTGGTGAAAAAACTGCTGGGCAACAAGACCCCGGACCAAGTGGCGACCGAACTGATTCGTGGCACCAGGCTCGGTGAGCTAAGTACCAATGCCAAGGGTGAGCCCACCGGTGGCTTGCGCAAAATTCTTTGGGATGCTGACAGCAAGACAGTGGCAGCCTCCAACGATCCGCTGCTGAGGTTTGTCGCTTCCTACGACCCAGAAGCGCGGGCAGCCCGAAAACGCAATGAAGAATTGGTGGAAGGCCCGTTGAAGAAGCAGGAAGAGCGCCTTGCTAAAGCCCGTTTTGCGCTTTATGGAAGCAAGGTCTATCCGGACGCAACCTTCACATTGCGCCTGTCATATGGACGTGTCGTGGGTTGGATGGAGGACGGCGTACCGGTTGCACCATTCACAGATATTGCCGGCGCCTACCGCCGCCATACCGGGGCAGAGCCCTTTGCGCTGCCTCAGAGCTGGCTCAAAGCGCGCGCCAAGGTCAACCCGAAAACGCCCTTCAATCTGGTGACCAACAACGACATCATTGGCGGCAATTCGGGTTCGCCGATGGTGAACAAGAACGGCGAAGTCATCGGCCTGGTGTTCGACGGCAACATCCATTCTCTGGGTGGCGACTACGGCTTTGATGAAAAGCTCAATCGCACCGTTGCCGTGGACTCGCGTGCCTTGCTGGAGGCGCTGGACCATGTCTACGCTGCGGGGCATATCGCGGCCGAGATCCGGGCTGGGCAGAAATAAAACGGCCGGTATTGCGACTGCAAATTTCAGGCCCTTGCTGACAAGAATGCCGCGCGCAGCGGTCGACGATACAGCCCTCGGGCTTTGTTCGGCTGTCACCGATTTTTGCGTGGGCCAGCGGGTGCTGTGAGCGCGGTAGCTTCATTCTTTTAGGCGTTCTTCCAGGGCATCAAGTACCGCCTCGGCGGTGGCTGGTGCGCGCAACTGCGGGTCCCAGCCGACCGGACCGGTCGAGGCGATGGCGTCCTTGATCGCCAGCAGCACGGCAAAGCCCAGCAGCAACGGTGGCTCGCCGACGGCTTTCGAGCGGTGGATGCTGTCGGCCGGGTTGGCTTGCTCGAACAAGGCGACGCGCAAGTCCGGCGGGCTGTCGTTGGCGGTGGGGATCTTGTAGGTGCTCGGCGCATGGGTCAGCAACTGGCCGCTGCCCTGGTGCCAGACCAGCTCTTCGGTCGTCAACCAACCAGCACCCTGCACGAAAGCGCCTTCGATCTGGCCGATGTCCAGCGCCGGGTTCAGCGATCTGCCAGCGTCATGCAGCAGGTCGGCGCGGGTGATGCGGCTCTCGCCGGTCAGGCGGTCGATCAGCACCTCGGCCACCGCAGCGCCATAGGCGTAATAGAAAAACGGCTTGCCCTGCAGCTTGCTGCGGTCCCAGTGCAGACCCGGCGTGATGTAAAAGCCATCGCTCCACAATTGCAGGCGCTCGAGATAGGCTTTGGCTACCAGTTCGCCAAAAGGCATGGACTGAGCCCCGGCGCTGACCCAACCGGCGGCGAAGCTGACCGATTCTTCTGCGCAGTCGAACAACTTGCCGGCCAGCTTGGCCAGGCGCTGCTTGATCTGGCGCGCCGCGTTCTGCGCCGCCTTGCCATTCAGGTCGCTGCCTGTCGAGGCGGCAGTGGCCGAAGTGTTGGCGATTTTCTGCGTGTCGGTGGCGCTGCAGCGAACCTGGCCCAGGCTGATGCCCAGCTCCTGCGCGACAACTTGCGCGACCTTGGTATTGAGGCCCTGGCCCATTTCGGTGCCGCCATGGTTGACCAGTACCGAGCCATCGGTATAGACATGGACCAAGGCGCCAGCCTGGTTCAGGTGCACCACGTTGAAAGAAATGCCGAACTTCACTGCTGTCAAAGCCAGGCCTTTTTTCAGCACCGGACTGCTCGCGTTGAAAGCCGTGATCTGGCTGCGCCTGGCCTGGTAATCGCTGCTTTGCAGCAGCTGCTCGGTCAGTGGCTGCAGGATGTTGTCATCGACCGTTTGGCCATAGGGCGTGATGTTGCGGCCGCCTTCGTCCGAATAGAAATTCCGCTGCCGCACCAGCAAGCTGTCGAGGCCGAGCCGGCGGGCGACCGAGTCCAGAATCATCTCGATGGCCAGCGCGCCCTGCGGCCCGCCGAAGCCGCGGAATGCGGTGTTGCTCTGCTGGTTGGTCCTGGCGCAATAGCCATGCATGGACACCGCCGGCAGCCAGTAGGCGTTGTCGAAATGGCAGATCGCCCGGGTCATCACCGGCGCTGACAGATCTGCTGAATGGCCGCAGTTGGCAATCAGGTCGATCTCGACGCCAAGGAGTTGGCCGGCATGGTCGAAGCCCACGTTCCAGCGGTAATCAAAACCATGGCGGCGGCCGGTGATCATGAAGTCGTCATCGCGGTCGACGCGCAACTTGACCGGGCGGCGCAGCCTGGCTGCAGCGATCGCGGCGACGCAGGCAAACAGCGCCGACTGCGATTCCTTGCCGCCAAAGCCGCCGCCCATGCGCCGGCAGACCACCTGCACCTGATGCGCTTGCCAACCCAGCGCATGCATCACCAGTTGCTGCATTTCGCTCGGATGCTGGGTCGAGCAATGCACCAGCATGCCGCGGTTTTCCTGCGGCATGGCATAGCTGATCTGGCCTTCCAGATAGAACTGTTCCTGGCCACCAACAGCCCATTCACCGCTGAGTCGATGCGGGGCCTGCGCAATCGCTGCCGCCGCATCGCCCCGGTTCAAATGCATGGGCGGCACGACATATTGGCCAGCGGCATGCGCGGCCTTGGCCGTCAGCAGGGCAGGCAAGGCTTCAAACTGGATCGCCTTGCGCGCCAGCGCGGCAGCCCGGCGCGCCAGATCGCGGTGGGTGGCGATGATGGCAAAGACCGGCTGGCCGAGGTAGCTCAGCTGTTGATCGGCCAGGATCGGGTCGTCGTGCAGTAGCGCGCCGCAATTGTTCTGGCCGGGAATGTCGGCTGCGGTCAGCACCGCGATGACGCCAGGCTGACGCTTCAGCAGTTCGAGGTCGATGCCCGTCAACCTGCCATGGGCGACCGGCGACAGCCCCAGCGCCGCATGCAGGGTTCCCTGTACCTCGGCGATGTCATCGACATAGACCGCTTCGCCGCTGACATGCAGGGCTGCCGATTCATGCGGGTGGCTGGCGCCGACCACCGGGTGCAGTTGGGCCTTCATCCAGCTGCTCCTGGGACGACAGCGTCAAAAGTAACTGCCTGCCAGACGCTGAGATCCGCAGCAGCGAGCGGCTGCTCGGCGCGGGTTTCCAGCCACAGCCGCTGCAGCAGGTTTTGCGCCACGCGCATCCGGTAGCTGCTGCTGGCGCGCAGATCGCTCAAGGGCTGGAAGTCCAGAGCCAGGGCAGCGGCGGCGGCCTTGACGCTGTCGGCAGTCCAGGCCTTGCCGATGACAGCTGCTTCGGCCTGGCTGGCGCGCTTGACGATGCCTGCCATGCCGCCAAAGGCGAAGCGCGCTTCCCGGACCCGGCCCGATTCAAGCCTGATCGCCAGCACCGCGCAGACGGCCGATATGTCGCTGTCGTAGCGTTTGGAAATCTTGTAGGCGCGCAATTGCAGGTCGGCGTCGGGCAAGGGCAGATGCAGCGCTTCGACGAATTCACCCGGCTGCAAGGCGTTTTTCATATAGCCGAGATAGAAATCCTGCAGCGGCATGGCTCGCTGCACGCTGCCGCGCCTCAGGATGATGTCGGCCCCCAGCGCAATCAAGGCCGGCGCGCCGTCGCCGATCGGCGAGCCATTGGCGATATTGCCGCCCAGCGTGCCGGCATGGCGCACCGGTGGCGAAGCGAAGCGCAGCCAGAGCTCGCGCAAGCCGGGCGATGCGGCGGTCAAGGCGGCCCAGGCCTGTTCGAGCTTGGCGCCGGCGCCGATCCACAGTCCCGCTTTGCCTTCAAAGGCCTGGTTGCGGATCTGGCGCATTTCGGCCACCGCGCCGATCGAGATCAGATCGCCCAGATCGGTGAAGCGCTTGTTGACCCATAAACCGATGTCGGTCGACCCCGCCAACAGCCGGGCTTGCGGATTGGCGGCATAAATGGCGGCGAGTTCATCAATGCTTTGCGGCGCATCGAAGCGATCGACGCGGCCGGCCAGATTCGCGGCCTGGTAATGCAGCGGCGCGTCGGCATGCAACTCCTTCAATGCAGCGATGATCGGCGCGCTTGCGATCGTTCTGGGTGCAAGGTCGAACATCAATTCACCGGCGTCGAGGATGGGCCGGTAGCCGGTGCAACGGCATAGGTTGCCGGCCAGATCGTCCGCCAGTTGCTGCCTGGTCGGGCGCGTGCCGGCAGCGCTGTGGCGTTCATAGCAGGCCTGCAAGCTGCTGACGAAGCCGGGCGTGCAAAAGCCGCATTGCGAGCCATGGCAATCGCGCAGCGCCTGCTGAACCGGGCTTAGATCGTCCGAGGTGCCGATGTCTTCGACGCTCAGCAGCGCCTTGCCATCAAGCGTTGGAAGGAAACAGGTGCAGGCATTGACGTTGTTCAGGACCAATTGCCCGTCGGCGTCGATTTCACCGATCAGCACCGTGCAGGCGCCGCAATCACCTTCGGCGCAACCTTCTTTGCTGGCTGTGCAGCGTGCATGTTCACGCAGATACTGCAGCACCGTGGTGGTGGTGGGCAGGTTTTGCAGCGATTGAATCCGGGCTTGATGGAAAAAACGTATCGGTCGATGCTTCATGGATGGATGCCGCAGAAAATTTCATCAAGCCGCAAAGATAGCCGATAAAGCCGCTATATTTACTAACCAGTAAAAAATAACCCAGGCCAGATCCGCGTCGATGACATTCCCTTTGTCCAGCCCTCAAGTCAAGAGAACTGCATTTCGCGGCGATCTGCTTGATTTCACTGCAACACCGCGCTGGGGCCAACTGGACAGCCCCGGCGTGCGCTTCCAGCCCGACAGTTGGCTGTTGGTCGAACACGGCTTGATCATCGGCACCCAGGCCGAGGAACCCGATTCGAGCTGGGACAAGCACGATCACAGCGGCCGCCTGATCCTTCCTGGCTTTGTCGACACCCATGTGCATTGCCCGCAACTGGAGGTGATCGCTTCCTACGGCACTGAGCTGCTCGACTGGTTGACGCGCTATACCTTTCCGGTCGAGGCAGCTTATGCAGACCCGTCAGTGGCGCGCATCGGCGCGAGCCGCTTTCTTGATGCCTTGCTGGCCCATGGCACGACGTCGGCCATGGTTTTCGCCACCGTCCACAAGGGCTCGGCCGAAGCGCTGTTCGAAGCCTCAGCAAGGCGCGGCATGCGCTTGATCACCGGCAAGGTGCTGATGGACCGCCATGCACCGCCTGAGCTTTGCGACGACGTGATGAAGGCCGAGCGCGACTGCATCGACCTGATTGAGCGCTGGCATGGTCAGGGCCGGCTGGCTTATGCGGTTTCGCCGAGGTTCGCGCCGACCAGCAGCCAGGCTCAGTTGTCAATGGCCGGTGCGCTCTGCCGGGCCGATCAATCGCTCTATATGCAGACCCATGTGGCCGAAAACCGCGACGAGGTCCGCTGGGTTGCCGAGCTGTTTCCGCAAGCGCGCAGCTATCTCGACGTCTATGCCCGTGAAGGTTTGCTGCACCCGCGCGCCGTGCTGGCGCATGGCATCTGGCTTGACGCGCAGGACCGCCAGTTGCTGGCCCAAAGCAGCGCACAGCTGGCTTTTTGCCCGTCGTCGAACCTATTTCTTGGCAGCGGTCTGTTCGATTGGCCAGCGGCCATTGAAGCCGGCATTGCCGTCAGCGTGGCCAGCGATGTCGGCGGCGGCACCAGTCTGTCGATCCAGCGCAATCTGCTCGATGGCTACAAGGTGCAAGCACTTTCGGGGCACCGGCTCAGCGCTTGGGTGGGGCTGCATGCGGCAACGCGCGGCGCTGCCGAAGCCCTGGGTCTGGGCGCCGAGATCGGGTCGTTTGATGCCGGCTGCATGGCCGACTTCTGCATCTGGGACTGGGCTTGCGGGCCGGTGGCGCAAGCGCGAATGCAGGCGGCGCGGGAATTGCATGAGAAAGTCTTTGCCTGGATGGCCTTGTCAGACGAACGCAATCTGGTGGCCAGCCATGTTGCAGGCAAACTTCTTTATCAACGCGACCCTGCTTGACGATAATCCCCCCCGATGAGACCGCCCCCGAGTCAGATGCCGAACTTGCCGCTGCGCCTTGAGCTCAGCGGCATCAGCAAGCAATACCCGGCAGTCAAGGCCAATGACGCGGTCGGCCTGAAGGTCGAGGCGGGCCGGATCCATGCGGTGCTGGGCGAGAACGGGGCCGGCAAATCGACGCTGATGAAGATCATCTACGGTGCGGTGCAGCCCGACGCAGGCCGGATGGTCTGGAACGGCCGGCCGGTGCAGATCAAGAGTCCCGCGCAGGCCAGGCAGCTGGGCATCAGCATGGTCTACCAGCATTTCTCGCTCTT
>CAMDHE010000080.1 GCA_945898095.1 Roseateles toxinivorans
AGCGACCTGAGCTGCCGTCAAGGCAGCGGCCTGGGCCGTACCCAAGGCAGCGAATTGGGTGGTGGTCAGCGAATTGAGGCTGGCTGTCGTCAAGCTGGCCAGTTGTGCCGTGGTCAGCCCTGCCACCTGGTTGGTGCCAAGACTCACCATCTGGCTGGTCCCCAGGGCGGCCAGTTGCGCGGTGGTGAACGATGCGACTTGCAGCGTCTTCATCGCATAGAGGTCGACGGTCTCGAGCGCAGCCACGCCAGCTGTCGACAAGGCGGCGACCTGCTTGGTCGTGAGCGCCGCAGACTGCGCGCTGGTCAATGCCACCACCTCGTCGGTAGTCAAGGCTGCGATACCGGCCGTCGTCATCGCAACCAGGCTGCTGGTCTTCATTATCGCGAGGTCGGCCGTCTCCAGCGCAGCGACTTGCGCTGCCGTCAACCCGGCGACCTGATTGCTGGTCAAGACAGCGAACTGGGTTGTCGTCAGAGAATTCAAGCTGGCCGTCGTCAGGCTGGCCATCTGCGTGGTGGTCATGCCGGCGACCTGGGTGACGCTCAGGCTCACCATTTCACTGGTAGTCAGAGCAGCCAACTGAGCCGTCGTCAACGAAGTCAACTGAGCGGTGTTCAGCGAAGACAAATCAGCAGTCTCGAGTGCTGCCACCTGAGCCGTCGTCAGGCCGGCAACTTGCGCTGTCTTCAATGCGGCGAACTGCGTCGTCGTCAAGGAATTCAGACTCGCCGTGGTCAAGCTGGCGACCTGCAAGGTCGTCATCCCGGCGACCTGGTTGGTGCTGAGGATGACGATCTGGCTGGTACTCAGGGCGGCCAGTTGTGCGGTGGTGAAGGAAGCGATTTGCGTCGTTCCCATCGCATAGAGGTCAGCCGTCTCCAGCGCGGCGACGCTGGCGGTCGACAGGGCAGCGACCTGCTTGGTCGTCAAGGCGGCAGTCTGCCTCGAGCTCAAGGCGACGGTCTCGGCCGTTGTCAAAGCGGCAATTCCGGCTGTGGTCATAGCGGCCAGACTGGCAGTCTTCAGCGCGGCCAAGTCGGCAGTCTCCAGCGCGGCAACTTGCGCCGTGGTCAAACCTGCAGCCTGCAATGTAGTCAGAGCTGCAAATTGGGTCGTCGTCAAGGAATTCAGACTGGCAGTCGTCAAACTAGCCAGTTGTGCCGTCGTCATGGCCGCCACTTGGGTGGTTCCCAGGCTCACCAACTGGCTGGTGCCCAGCGCTACCGCTTGGGCTGTAGTGAACGAGGCAACTTGCAGCGTCGTCATCGCGGCCAAGTCGGCGGTCTCCAGCGCCGCAACGCTGGCAGTCGACAATGCGGCGACTTGTTTGGTCATCAACGCTGCAGCTTGGGCTGATGTCAATGCCGCCGCCTCAGCAGTCGTCAGCGCGGCAATTCCTGCCGTTGTCATGGCGGCCAAGCTGGCCGTCTTCAACGCCGCCAGATCAGCAGTTTCCAGACCAGCCACCTGGGCGGTCGTCAGACCGGCAACCTGCGCCGAAGTCAAATAAGGGAACTGGGTCGTCGTCAGGGAATTCAGGCTGGCGGTCGCCAGACTGGCCACCTGCGAGGTGGTGAGAGCGGCCACCTGGCTTGAGCTCAAGGCAGCGATATCACCCGTCCACATGCCGGCCATCTGGGCGGTGGTGAGCGAAGCAATCTGCTTGGTGCTCAGCGCGGCCAGATCGGCTGCCTCGATCCAGTAAATCTGTGCAGTCGTCAAACCTGCGACCTGATTGGTCGTCAATGCAGCAAACTGGGTGGCAGTCAAGGCGTTCAGGCTGGCCGTCGTCAGGCTGGCCAACTGCGAGGTCGTCATTCCCGCCACCTGGCTGGTGCCCAGGATAGCAATCTGGCTGGCGCTCAAGGCCGCCAGTTGCGCCGTGGTCAAGGCAGCAATCTGCGATGTCTTCATCGCAGCGAGGTCAGCCGTCTCCAACGAAGCCACATCAGCCGTCGTCAAGGCTGCCACCTGGCGGGTCGTCAATGCAGCGGCCTGAGCCGTCGTCAAGGCCACGGCTTGATCCGTCGTCAAGGCGGCAATACCTGCTGTGGTCAGCGCTGCGATTGTGGACGTACCGATTGCCGCGAGGTCGTCAGTCTCGAGCGCCGCAACCTGGGCCGTCGTCAGCCCCGCCGCCTGATTCGTCGTCAAGACTGCAAACTGGGCCGTCGTCAAGGAGACCAGGCTTGCTGTCGTCAGGCTGGCGATCTGCGCCGTGGTCATTCCCGCCACCTGGCTGGTGGTCAAGCTGACCCAATGGCTGGTACTCAATGCCGCCAGCTGCGCCGTCGTCAGCGATGCCACCTGCCTTGTCGTCAAGGCTGCAAGGCTGGCGGTTCCGATCACAGCCAGGCCGGCAGTCGCCAACGCCGCGACCTGAGCGGTCTTCATTCCGGCAACTTGGCTGGTGGTCAATGCAAGCACTTCGGCGGTGGTCAAGGCAGCCACTGCGGACGTGGCCATAGCCGCCATGCTGGCGGTCGCCAAGCTGGCCAGATCCTCAGTCTCCAACGCAGCGACCTGGGCCGTGGTCAGACCGGCGACTTGCGAGGTCTTCAGTGCGGCAAACTGGGTCGTGGTCAGCGCATTCAGACTGGTCGTGGTGAAACTGGCCATCTGCGTGGTGGTCAAGCCCGCCACCTGGGTCGTGCCCATGCTGGCGACTTGCGTCGTGCCCAATGCTGCCAACTGCGCCGTCGTCAGGGCAGCAATCTGCTTGGTGGTCAACGCGTTCAGATCCTCCGTCTCGAGGGCAGCCACGCCGTCTGTCGTCAGGGCGGCGATCTGGCTGGTGGTCAGAGCGGCCACCTGACTGGTGATCAGCGCAGCGACATTGGCAGTCGTCAACACAGCGACCTGGCTGGTGGTCATCGCCACGATCTGCTTGGTCGTCAAGACAGCAGTCTGCGCTGCGGTCAGCGCCGCAACCTCGGCCGTTGTCAACGCCGCGATGACTGCAGTCGTGAGGGAGGAGACATCGGTCGTGGAGCTGATCGTCATGATGGCAATTTCCGAAAAGGTGATACACGCGGACGCAAATACGTCAGCTACATAATTTTTTACTTGAAAGCTTTGACCACTTTAACATTTTTACAGTTAAATTGACCAATTGCTCGACTTTTCTGAGTCGCTACGGTCTTTAACGGCCATTTGTTCAAAACCGTTTAGGCACCGCCTGAAGTTATTTCTCTACATAGCTGCGGCCAGGTAAACCTGCCCTTTCAGACCAATAAATTGAGCAATCAAAGCGCAAGGCTTTGATCCAGCAAAGCCAGCAGTTCGGTAGCGGCATGGCTGCCGCGCCCGAAAACCGCCCCTTCGATATCCGGCCTCTCGCCCAGGTTGAGGCAGAACTGCAGACTCAGTCGCGCCATCGGCAGGTACTTGCCGCGCGCTTGTTCGGGATTCTTTCTGGCCAGGCTGATGTTCAGATGCGCCAGCAAAAAGAAAAAATCAGGCGATTGCTGGCAGTTCTGCATTTCATCCTGAGCCAACTGATAAGCAAGATCGTCATGCCCGAGCGCCCGCAGACAGACCAGAATGCGGACGATCAGGTCAATTCGCCAGCCCTGCCCGGTTTGCACCGAGCGCAAGGCCCGCTCATAACAGGGGATTGCCTCCGAAAACTGACCGTAGACGTCAAAATCCTTGCCCAAGTGGTAATTCAAGTAGGCGTTTTCAGGATCCTCGACCAGGGCCAGCAGCAATAACTCACGGTTACGGCCCCTTTTTCGCAGTTTCTGTTCCGGCAAATACCCGTCATGCCCGATCTCGACTTGCAGGTCACGACGTGGCAAGTCCGACTGGGGCTGTTCGTGGATGCGCCCCTCATAGCGCACGCCGCGCGGCAGGAAGCGCGGCAACCAGGATGTGAAATGGACCGGCAGCGCAGCAATGCCCCCATCACCATCCGATGCTTCAAGTTGGCTCTTGACCGGCAATCGGCCGACGAAACAGTCGTCGACTGCCTGCTCTTGAATCGCCTGACGCAAGATGGCGCCGTCGCCAGCGATCCATTCATCGCCGTCAAGCACCAGGTTCCAATCGGCCTGCGAATGCGCCAAGGCCTCGTTGCGGGCTGCGGCGAAGTCATCGCGCCAGGCCCAATTCATGACCTTGGCACCCAGACCCGACGCAATGGCGACCGTGTCGTCGGTCGAACCGGTGTCGAGCAAAATCATCTCGTCGACAAAGTCTCTGGCGCTGCGCAGGCAGCGCGCTATCGTTGCCCCCTCATTGCGGACGATCATCACCAGCGCAATGCGAGGCGGGTTTGTGAGAGCAAGAGTGCCGGTCGACATATTGTCTAGAAACTGGCCATGACTTGATTCAGCAGTTCAAGATTGCGCACGGCGAGATTGCTGCCTCGCCCTTGAACCGTGCCATTCAGATGAGGAACATCGCCGATCCGCAGGCACTCAAGCAGGCAATCCTTGGCCAGGGGCAGTAGTTCAGGCAAAGCACGTTCCGGTTGTGCAATCGCCAGATCGATCAGCAGATCAGCAAAGACAAAGAAGAAATCGGGCGAATGGCTCCAGTTGGGCAATTCATCCGCAGCGAACTGGAAGCCCAGATCGAGCAAGCCGGCCTTTTTCAGGCAGAAGATCATGCGAACGACCAGGTCATGCCGATAGCCTTCTGCCGGCTGGACCCATTGCAGCGCAGCTTCATAGCAGGACACTGCCAATGCATATTCGTCGTAGACCTCGTAGTCCTTGCCGAGTTGGTAATGAAGATAGGCGTCGCCGGGATCATCGGCAATCGCATCCTGCAAGAGCTTGCGGTTGCGACCTTTCTTCTGCTCGAGATTGCTGCGCAGGAATCCATCATGCGAGATGTCGACAACCAGGCGGCGGTGCGGCAGATCAGACTGCACTTGCTCATGAATGCGGCCAACATAGCGCACATCACGCGGTAGCAGGCGGGCCTCCCAGGAGCAAGAGACCGCCGAGCTGGGGCTCTGCTCCTCAGCCTCGGCCTGGACGAGCGACTGAGACGCAGCGCGAAGGTTGAATTCGCTGTAGATCGGCAGCAAGCCGAGAAACAAGCCGTCGCCAGCGGGCCCGCGGGCGACGGCTTGTCGCAGCAGACTGCCATCACCAACGATCCATTCATCTGCATCGAGCACCAGATTCCAGTCCGCGCTGGAATGCGAGAGCGCCTGATTGCGCGCCGCGGCGAAATCATTTTGCCAAGTCCAGTGGAAGACCTTGGCGCCCAGGCCCTCGGCGATGCTCACCGTCGCATCGACCGACCCGGTGTCAAGCAAGATCATCTGGTCAACAAATCTGCTCACGCTTTGCAAGCAGCGGCCTATCGATGCCGCTTCATCACGGACGATCATCACCAGCGCGATGGTCGCGAGCGCTTTACCTCGGGGATTGAGCGGCCTTGTCACCATCACTGGAGTCTTGCTGGCAGTTTCAACATCTAGCGGGCCTATGGGCTATTGGCCTGGACTGTTGGCGGCGCGACATCGTCTTCGCTCAGCCCACCAAAATCCGCTTGCATGACCCGGGCGCCGGTACGCTCCTGTGCCGTGGTCGCGATCTTGCGCAAGACCAGGCTCATGAAGGCCGCCTGTTCCTGAGCACAGGGATTGGCGCTTTCATCCAGCCAGGCGAAGTCGGAAATTTCGAATCGATGGGTAAACCAACCGAGATACCAGAACCAATCGGTGTAATAGATCCACGAGTTTTCATTCATCGCCCGCAGATGGGTCGGGTCCTGCCATGCAGTCAGGGATTTTTCATGCGGCACTTCGATATGCAATTCGCCGGCCTCCCTGAGCAAGGTCAGGGCATTGGTCATCAACGAGGGCAGATCGGGCACATGTTCGAGCACATTGTTGGCAAAAATAAGGTCCACACTCGCCGGTTCCAGCCGCACCGTTCCGCCCATGCAAGTCGATCTTTCCAGCGGGAAGTCCAGTGGCTTGGCCAAGTCGAGCAGCAAATCAGGTTGAGCGCGTTCGAGAATATCGATATTGAGCCAATTGGGCCTGTAGTCCCTGCCCGAGCCGATGTGGATGGAGCGCGGCAACCACACCGTTGACCCTTGGGCATCGCGGAGCCGGCCGAAAACGAGTTTGGCGAAATCAAGCAGCACCGCATAACTTGGCAGCGGGTCATGCGCAGCATCGGCACAGCGAAACGCCGCCAGACAACGACGCGCCTGATCGAAAAACCCGGGCTGATCGAAAGTTTTCGCAAAATAGCCCTCCATCTGCCCGTCCGGCAACCAGAGGACTGAATCCTCGAAGGCTGCGCTGGGATAGGTGGTGGGAGTTCGTTCAGAAATGACCGGCGTACCGAGCGACAGGCAGTGGAATGCCCGCGCCTGCTCGAAGCGGTTGCTTGCATAGAAGTGGCAGTTCAACATGGCCTTGGACTGCTTCACATAGTCGTCACGCTCGGGGCCATACAAAGCCTTGTCGAACATCGACACTTTGACACCGGTCGCTTCGATCCGATCGATGAACTGCTGGCGCCGCGAGTTCATGCTGCCGATGAACAGCAGGTCAATCGGCCGCTGCTCGAGCGGGATCGATTCCTGCCGGTCCAGGTAAGCAGCGAAGCCAAAGGAGATGATGGGGACCGCTTCAGGGTCTGACGCATAGGCCGACAAATTGGCATGGTCATAGTCGACCACAGAAGAATGCCTGAGCAATTCGAGATAAGCCGGAGTGACCTGGGCGCCACCGACTCCGAGTTGCTCAAGATTGACGAATACACAGGGATTGCGCTGCTGCCACTCAGCCGGGAAGCCTAGATGCGCGCCGAACACGAAGTTCAGCGAGTCCTCCCGCAAGCGGTTCTTTGACAAAGTCACCTCGGCACCCAGGCGCCGGAATTGGTGGCGGAAATATCTGGCCTGATCAAGAAATCCGAGCGAATGGACATAGCCCACGGGCTGGATGATTGCCAGGTTGATGCGGAAAGGTGAGCCCATCTTGATGTCTATCGCGATCCTGTCTAGGCCATGCGCTGCGCGCAGAATGATTTTTCAATGAGCAGCGCTTGCGGAACTCAGTTGCGGATTCCTGCCCGGCATCTGAGCGGAACTGGATTGTTCATGGCTCCTACTGCTGGCCGTACGCCCCATGCAAAGCTGCTGCCAACTATGCCAAAAAACTGCGTCAAATGTTAAAAACGTTGAAAATATTTAGCTTTGGATTATCTGCCTTCGCCTCGCGCAGCAAGTTCCTTTGCCGCAGGCGGAATGTCAAAGCCGATGGCGATCCCGAGTCGACGGGCCAGCCTGACTCGCTGCGCCAAGGTGTCGAATCTTCGCCCGACCACGGCCGTCAGCAACTGATTGAGCCGGCTGATGTCATCTGAACTTTCGCGCAATGCGATCTCGGCCAACAGTGCTGCAGCCCGGTCGTCACCGGGATTCAATGCGGCAGTGGCCAGTTGAACGGCACCGGCAACATCGGTGGCCGCCATGGCGAGTTCCGCACTGACGAGCATCAGCTCGGCATAGGCCTCGGCCGACCCCGCGACGCGAGGATAAAGTCGTTCGAGCCGCTTGGCCGCATCGCCAAGATCGTCCGCCGCCAGGCTGACTCGAATCAACTGACAGTCGATTGAAATCGACTGCAAACTGGTCGCCGTCGCCAGACCCCGCTGGAACCACTCGGTGGCAAGCGCCAAGTCACCCGCCTGCAGCGATAGCCAGCCCAGCCATGCGCAAGCCTCTGCCAAGTTTGCCTCGGGGTCGGGCTGCGCTGCAGGGTGTTCATGCCCTGGACCTGCAAGCGCAAAGCGGTTCAGCAAGGCCTCTGCGTTGGCCACCTGCCCTACTCTGGCCAATGCCCGTCCGGCGGTAAACAGACTGCTGGCTCCGAGCGCTGGCCCCAGATGGGAAGCGATTTCGGCCGCATCACAAAGCCGACCCTGACTGACACAAACTTCAACCGCAGCCGCCAGCATCGCAGGCATGAAAGGCAGGCCGCGAAGGTCATCGAAGGAAAGCAATCTGGCTTTGGCGATGCTGCTCAACAGCAAAGCGTCGCGCTGCTGGATACGCTCCGACGGCAAGGTGATCGCAAGCTTGTAGGCCAGAAACAGGTCATCAGGACTGTCCTGCCTGGCCAATTCGAGCAAGGCCAGATTGCGCGCCAATTTACGCTGTCGCTCGGCGGCAATGCCGTAGCCATCATCCAGGATCGCAACGCCCGATTCAGGCCAATCGGTGCTGCCGATCGCAATCAGGGACTCAGCAACGCCCTCGTGCACTCGCCCGCCGAAGCGGATTCTTGCATCGCGGCGGAACAGGCGCAGCGCAGAGAATTGCCGGAAGGGCTCGCTGCCCTTGTCATCCGCGACCAGATCGATCCTCACCAGTTGCGCAAGACAGGGCCGTTCCAGGGCAACAGCTAGCGCGGCGACGGCTTTGGCATCGAGCCATTCATCAGCGTCGAGCGACAGGATCCAATCGCCGCTGGCCGCTTCAATCGCCACATTGCGGGCCAAGGAAAAATCCTCCTGCCAGACATGGGCGGAGACCTTGGCCCCGAGCGAGCGCGCAATCTCGACCGTCCGGTCGCGGCTGCCGGTGTCGACCACGATGACTTCGCTGGCGAAATCCCGCACCGATTCGATCGCACGGCGCAGGTTCACTTCTTCATCGCGGACGATCATGCAAACCGACAAGGCGGGCGAAATCGTCATGGCTGCCTGCCGGAAAAGACGCTGTGCGGCCGGGAATTCAGCTTGAACATGAACGAACTTAGTTGCATCGCGAGATCCGATGCACGTCAAGAAGGCTCATGCAACGATCCGGACCGGCAAGACGGCAACACTCAAATTTTTCACAGACTGATTGGCTGACGCTTCGGGTTGGCCTTGCATTTGATTCTGGAACGCGTTGAACAGTTCCACGAATAATTCGAGGTCGCCTCCGTCGATGTCAATCGACAGACCGCTCTTTTCCATCACTTCCAAGGCAAGCTCGAAGAGCTTGTCGGAGGTCTGCAGCGCAGGGTTTTCACAGCAGGTCAAACGCTCGAGGCTCAAAAACAAGCCGCGTAGCACCACGAATTCGACCGGTACTGCAGTCGTAAAAGTCCATTCCAGATTGAAAAATCCCCCTGACCCGTCGGCATGCTTGACCAGGTTGAACGGTGTCGCATCGAAATATCGGGAGGGCAGAAGATGTTTAAAGCCATGCAACTCAGCGATGGCATGATCGTTCGTCACAGGGTTTTGAGCCAGCAGGGACTTGATCCAGAAGTCGGCCCATTCAGAAATTTGTGCAACTGTCCAGCCTGGCCGATTGACGATCTCCAAGAGCAATTCAGACCAGCGGTGCCCTGCCTGGTAAGGCTCGACAATCCATTCAGCCTCGGAAATGCTGGCCGTATCGGCCGTCGACCGTTTGCGTGACCAAACTGCACCTGCCTTGAGAATAAATTGCTTTTCCTTTGCAAACCTCGCGGGACGCTGAAATCCGTAATGCGCAGCAAGTACCGTTTTGTCGATCGGCAAGGGATGCCGCCCAAGCGCAAACAAGAATGTATTTGCCAGACTCTGCGCGAGTCCATTGCGGGCCAGGGTCTGCAAGGTCATTTCGACCGAGTAAGCGGGCAACTCGGACTGCTGCCTTGCATGGATTGAAGCATTTACCAGCAATGCCGCAGCATCCCAACCCGCTTCATGGGCTGCCGCACCAAATCCACCAGGATAGACGATGGATACCGGGGCCTTGTCATCTGGGCAGGGTACAAAAAGCTCGATCGACGAGAGGCCAAGGCGTTTGAATTTCTCTTCCAGCGCCGCGCGACTACAGTCCCATGCCGCGTTCATCAGCCCGGCGTCATTGACACCGAACATCGGGCGCTCAAGATGTTTATCCTCGGGGCGGCAAAGATACTTGAGGCCAAGCTGATTGCTTACCGAGAGGATCAAGACTCCGTCAGTGGTCAGCAGCGATGTTGCCAATTCCAGCAACCCTTGCAGCGCGTCTTTGCTGCCCTCATCTCGCTGAGCAAGCTCCAGAAAATCGATCAAGGTCACTACGTCGAATTTCTGTTCCAGCTCAAGCGCTGCAATCGTCTCAGTCAGCACGGTCACATTGGGCAGGTCACGGCAGCGTTCGGCGATGATCGATGAGCGCCGTGCGCTGCTCTCGACCGCAAGTACCTCAGCGCCAGTCTCGCCCAGGAAACGTGTCAAAACACCGCAACCGCCTCCCAGTTCGAGCACGGTCCCGGACCGGATCTTGGCAAGAAAAGGCCGCAGCAAATTTGCACGCAAAGGCGACAGAAACTCGGGCGCAGGCCAATCGAGCTGAAGCGCCCTGAGTTCATCCGAGTACAGGCTGACATCCCTGCAAGACCGCACTGATTCAAGTAATCGATACTCCTTGGCATCAACGTAGGAATGCTCGGCTGCATTGCGATTGCCTTCGCGTTGCCAGACCCCATTGCGGGCTTGAAAATAGCTTGCTTTCTCAGGAAAAGCTGGTTTTCTCATGTCGACTCTTCAATTGATTCTCGAATCAAGCCTTGCACCAAGACATGTCACAGCTCCGCTTTTCAGTCATCGAAGAGCGGCGTTCCTGACCCACCTGCCGGGAGGTCACTTGCAGACACGCCCAGCAGACATGAAATTCCGCATCGCCGGACGGTTCGCCATGCTGCACCCCTCAGCCGCAGCGCTGAAAGTGGCAATCATCAACATGACTCGCAGAGCGACGAATTCATAGCACTGAACGCTATTCCAACATTATGTCAGTTTACACATTAAACTAACAGGAAATTTTCACGTTTTGGTCTGCCCCAGGCAAGCTCCGGCCCCCTATGCAATCTCACCGCTGATCGATCGATCTTCCATGAGCAAATCTGCCCGTAATGCCCCACTTCCATCCAGGACGCAGTTGGCTGCGAAAATCCGCAAGCTGGAGTCGCTCAGTCAACATCATGATGCGATCGAGCTGCTGACCCGTTGGGTGGAAAAGAGGCCCAAAGACCATGAGGCCTGGGTCTGGCTGGCCAGGCATCTGCTGCGGTCCAACCAGTTCGGACAAGCGAAAAAGATCAACCAGGCCTTGCTGGCCAAGAATCCAGCCATGCCAGAAGCCATTCAACTGCAATATCTGCTCAAGGGTTACGAGCAGATGAGTGGCGATTTCCTGGATGCCATCAAGTCTTTTTCAAACTATGTCAATCAAGTCGGAAATGACCCCTTGGCCTGGACCTTTCTGGCAAGTTGCCTGATCAGCTTGTTGAAACCCCAGCAGGCCAGCAGCATTCTGGAATCGGTTCTGGCGGACGAGCCGGACTATGTCGAGGCCATGCAGATGCTCGCGATGTTGCGCTACTCGAATGGTGAAGCTGCTGAAGCCTGCCGCTTGGCTGACCGGGCTGCAGCACTGGCCCCGCATGTTTCCCATATCGTGCTGACCCGCGCGCTGATTCGATCCCATGTGCTGGGTGACCCGGCTGAAACTTTCCAGCTCTACCGGGATTGGGCCTTGCAATTCATCAAGCCGATCACTGCGATAACCAACCCGCTGGATCCGCTGAGCGATAGCGAACGCGATCCCGCCAAACGGCTGCGGATCGGCTATGTCTCGGGCGATCTGCGCGACCATGCCATCGCCTTTTTCATGGAACCGATTTTCAGTCATCACGACCGATCGAATGTCGAGGTCTTTGTCTATTCGACCGGACGTCCCGATGCGGTTACCGAAAGGATTCAAGCCCATGTCGAACATTGGCATGATGTCGCTGCGATCAGCAGCAATGAAATGCTCAGTCTGGTCCGCAGCCATCGGATCGACGTTCTGGTCGACCTGTCGGGCCATACCCATGGCGAGCGGCTGCGGGTATTTGCAGAAAGAGCGGCACCGGTGCAGGTGACCTGGATGGGCTTCATCCATACCCCGGGGATCGAAACGATCGACTACCGGCTGACCGATCTCGACATGGATCCGGTCGGCAATGAACAGTATTACGTCGAGCGACTGTTCAGGATGTCGCGTATGGGGGCCTATCAACCGCCGGAACATGCGCCGCTGGCGGCCGAACCCCCGATGCTGTCGCAAGCTTCGCCAATGCTGGTGTCCTTGAACCATTCACGCAAGATCACCGACAGGATGCTTCTGCTGTGGGGCGAAATTCTGCAAAAACGCCCCGGGGCAAGAATGCTGATCGTGGTCTATGTCACCAGTGATGAGGAGGCTCAGGCCCTGTTGCTGCCAAGGCTCGAACGTTTGGGTCTGCCGGCAGACCGGTTCCTGCTGTCTGGGAGGCTATCGCTCGAGGAGTTCATGGCCCTGGGTGCGGTGGCCGATGTCGCACTCGATACTTCACCCACATCAGGCGGCACGACGACCTTGCATACGCTCTGGATGGGTTTGCCCGTCGTGACCTTGGCGGGCAATGAAGCGATCCAGGGTTATACAGCCAGTCTGCTGGCCGCCTTGGATCTGTCCAACTGGGTTGCCGTTGATGCTGACGACTATGTCAACATCGCGCTGAGGCTGATGGATGATGCAGCCGCATTGCGCCAACACCGACATGGCATCAGGGAGAAAATGCGCCATAGTGCCTTGATGGACTACCGGGCACGCACTGAGGAAATCGAACGCTCATTCCGGCTGATGTGGATCAACCACCTGCTGGGCGAAGCACGTTTCCTGAACAGCAAGGCGAGCCTGGATGATGCGATTGAGCTTGTGAAGTCAGGCAGCTCTGTCTGACGGTGACAAGATCAACGTTCGCAAAACCCAAGAACACACGCAATTGCGGGCAAGGGTTCAGACCGCTGGCTGTGCCGGTTTTTCTTGCAAACTGACCCAGGCCTCGCGCAGATCAGCAAGCAAGACGGCAATGTCCTTGATCGCAGCGCCGTCCTTCCGCAGACGCGCTTGCAGCAAACCGCGCAGGCAATAGTCGTAGATACTGTTTAGATTCAAGGCGATCTCGCCACCCCGGTCGAAATCGAGCGTAGCCACCAGGCCCTGGGAAATCAAATCGCTGGCCTGATTGATCGAATCAGTCAGACTATCATCCCGTTTTTCCAGGATGGCAAAAACGGCTTGGGCCAGATTATCTGCAATGCGGTCGTAAACCAGCACAATCAGTTCGACCGAACTGCGACCCAGCACTGAAGTGAAGTTGTCGATCGTGCGATAGCGATTCAGTGATCTGGGCAACACGATTTCGGCCTTCAATCTTTACTTGTTTTGCGATGACAAGGCATCGAGGGAACCCGCAAGATCCCGGCTGACCTGCTGCATCTGGGTCAACATCGCATCAAGTGCAGCATATTTCTTGGTGTAGGCCGCCTGGGCCAGATCGAGACGAGTCGAAAGCTTGGCACGTTGATCGTTCAACAAGCGCAATGTCGACGTAGCACCGGTCTGCCCGGTCGAAAGCAAGCCCGAGCCACCGTTTTCGGTGTATATCCTGGCCACGAGGTCGGTGGTCGAACTGGTGGTCCCGAACAGCAGGCCTGAAGCCAGGATGGTGCCCAGATCACCCGAAAGTGCCGTCGATAATTTTGTACTGTCAATGCTCAAGGTACCGTTGCGCTGGAAACTGACACCGGCGGTGGACCAAAGCACATTGGTTCCAGCGGAGTCGTAAGCACCGGCGTCGAACAAGGTCTTTACCATGGACATGAATGCCGGCAAAGCCGTGTTACTCGCCAAAGTACCTCGGGTGGCAGCGTCGGTACTTGATTTCGTCAAAGTCTGATTCTGGGTGATGACATCGTTGTAAGCCGTCACCATCGTTTGAACTGCCGTCGCTGCAGCCGAGTTCTGGGCTGCCACTGTGATACGGGCCGAACCAGAGGCGACACTGCTCGCGACAGCCGCGGTCGTGGACGCGCCTGCTGCAGTAATGGCGGTGCTGGTCGTCGATCCGACCGCTTGGTTGATGTTCAAGGTCAGACCGCTCAGCACGCTGCTGAAGGTATTCGAGCCGCGCGTGTACGCAACGCCATTCACGGTCAATGCCGCATCGGTCGCTGCCAGGGTACTGCTTGCCACAGAGCTGCTGCCGACCGTGGTTGGCACAGTAAATGTATTGGCTGTACCCGTGGCTGTGCTGGTCAACATCAGGCCGTAGACCCCTGCGTCCTGCTGGACCACGGCCGCAGTGACCCCGTAGACATAAGCGGTGGTCGAAACAACGGTCGGGGTATAAGCCCCGATCGCTGTGGGCGCAGTGAACGTACCCCCCGAGGTGGTCGAGGTCAACTGAAGACCCCAGGTGCCATCATTTTGCTGCTTCACCGCAGCGGTCACGCCATAAGTGCTGCTATTCGCGTTGATGGTCGTCGCCAGCGAACTGAGGGTGTCGGACGAAGCCGAGGTCGAGATGGTGTTGCCGCCGATGATCAAGGACCCATCGCCCACATAGCTGGTAGCGCTGGTGAACGAGGAGCTGGTCAGCAAGCTCTGCTGCCCCTGGATATTGACCAGAGCGGCCAATGTTGCCAGCGTGTCACTTGACGAGGTAGAAATGCTCAGGCCGGTCACGTTGTTGGAAGTGACGATACTGAGGGAGCCTGAACCAACCAGCGCGCTGGTCGAAGTAAAGTCAGCGTGTGTCAGCAGCGACTGCTGCCGCTTTGCCGACTGGGTCACCGAAACGTCGAGATCGCCGACGAGGGCAGATGTTGTCGCCGTAGCGCTCAGCAAGGTGCTGTTGGTCGACGACGTCGCTCGGGTACTGAAACTGTCGGCACTGGCCAGCGCGCCGAGCGCCGTCTGCAAGGCAGTCACCTTGGATCTGAAACCACCCAGCGCCGACACCGCTGTGTTGACCGCCTTGATTTTTGCATCAAGCTTGGTCAGCGGTGCACTTTCCACCTGCATCAGCGAACTGACCAGGCTCTGCACATTCAATACGCTGGTTCCGGTTGAAACCGCCGACGTCACCATGGCTCAGGGTTTTGATCGTGGCTCAGGCGCGCTGATTGACCAGCATGCTCTGCATATATTCAACAGCCTTGGCGACCCTGAGAGTCTCCTCGGCCGGCAGTTGCCGGATCACCTCGCCGCTGTTCGGATCGACCACACGCAAAATGGCATGCCCGGAACTGGCGTCCACGCTGAACGACATGCTTCGGCCAACCGACTGGACGAACTTCTCGATGCGGTGCGCTGCCTGATCGACCGCTTCCCTGGTCGGCTTGACTGCTTCTTCCACCTTCGCCTGAGCAGCAGGCGCAGCCTGTGGCACCTCGCCACGAACTACGGCGGCCACCTTCGGCCGTTCTGGCAACGTTCCAGCGCTTTGCAGCAATGGCGCCTGAGCAGCCGTATTCAAGTTGACAGCAGTCATTTTAGTACTCCCTACATTCAGACAAATGCCAGGGCGCTAAGCCCTGGCAAGATCTGGCATCCGGTCACCTAGATGCCACTTCGATCATATTACTTCAAGAGCGACAGAACCGCATTCGGCATCTGGTTGGCCTGAGCCAACATCGCCGTCGCAGCCTGCTGGTGAATCTGGCTCCTCGTCAGATTAGCTGTTTCTGCAGCGTAATCTGTGTCCATGATCCGGCTGCGTGATTCAGCCAAATTCGACGACGATGTCTGCAGATTGGAGATCGCATTGTCCAGACGATTCTGCGTCGCACCCAAAGCGCTGCGCATCGTAGCGACTGTGGTGATGTCAGTGTCAACTGCATCGGACAGCGCCGTGAAGTTGGCTACAGCGTAAGAGGCCACCGCAGTCAGGTTGCTGCCAGCGGTCAGCGTGCTGACCTGGGCAACCGAAAGGTCGACGGTAGTCGTGTCAGCGGTCGAATTGCCGGTCTGGAACGACAGCGTGGCTGTGGAAGCCAGCAGCGTGGCGCCGTTGAAGGTGGTGCGTGACTGGGTCGCAGTGATTTCCGACGACAGCGCATTGGCTTCAGTCATCAGAGCCAGACGCTGGGTCGTGCTCAGCGCATCATTGTTGCCTTGTGTAGCGATTTCTTTCATGCGCTGCAACATTGTTGCAACCTGGTCCAGCGCGCCTTCAGCCGTTTGCACGACCGAGATCGCATCACCTGCATTGCGGATCGACTGGTCGATACCCTTGACCTGAGCTTGCAACTTGGCGGCAATGCCCAGACCCGCTGCGTCATCCTTGGCGCGGTTGATGCGCAGACCGGACGACAGACGCTCAACCGAAGTTGCCAATGCGCCTTGCGAGCCGCTGAGGTTGCGCTGGGCAACCAGTGAGGCCATATTGGTATTGATGACTGATGCCATGATGAAACTCCAAAGAAAAGGATTAGGTTGAGATTAGGTGGTCACTCAACCAAATCGAGCGCCACTGGAACCTTTAACGGCCGCGGGCTCAAAAGTGTTTAGCTTTCCGGAAAATTCTTTCGGCTGCGCCTGAATTCCAAAGCCGAAAAATCTGTTCCGGCTGCACTCAGGATGCTCTGCTTAAGCCCTCACGGCTTGTGCTGAGGATGCTCTGCATAACCCCTCACGGCTTGTGCTAGCCCGGCCTCGGGCGGTCTGCGCCGTTGCATTTATTGCCAATGGCACGCGCTATTGGCCCCGCAAAATGCGCCTTGCATTCCGTCCCGATCCGCACTGCACACCTGAAACGCCCGCCGGAACCGCCCGGCCAGACGGACATGGGCTGTGTCGACTCCAGGCAAGGACTCAACAATGCAAATAAAATTGTCAGTACTGAATCATTAAGATCAGTTTACGTACTGTAGGCTGTAAACTCAGGCAATGAAGTTCTCATCTCTTGCAACCATGCGCCTGAAGGCACCGTCAGCCGCCACGGTAGCGCCGTTGCTGGTGCTGCTGGTGTTGGGCATGATGCTGCTGCCTTTGCCACCGCTGGCATTGGACGCCTTGTTCACCTTCAACATCGGCGTGTCGATGCTGGTGCTGCTGGCAGCGATGAACATGAAGAGCTTCAAGGACTTCATCTCCTTTCCCACCATATTGCTGATCACGACGCTGCTGCGTCTGTCACTGAATGTCGCTTCGGCCCGGGTGGTGCTGCTGGCTGGTCATACCGGCACCGGAGCTGCAGGCCATGTGATCGAGTCGTTTGCCGATTTCCTGATCGGCGGTAGCTATGTTGTCGGTGTGATCGTTTTCCTGATCCTGACGATCATCAACTTCGTGGTCATCACCAAGGGCGCCGGGCGAGTCGCCGAGGTCGCTGCGCGCTTTGCCCTCGACGCCATGCCGGGCAAACAGATGGCGATCGACGCCGATTTGAATTCAGGCACGATCCGCGATGCCGAAGCCCGCAAACGCCGCGCCGAAGTCGCCCAGGAAGCGGATTTCTACGGCTCGATGGACGGCGCATCGAAGTTCGTGCGCGGCGACGCCATGGTCGGCATCATGATCTTGCTGATCAATCTGATCGGCGGCGTGATCGTCGGCACGGTCCAGCATGGGCTGGAATTCGGCGATGCAATGCGAATTTACGCGACGCTGGCCGTCGGCGATGGACTGGTCGCCCAGGTACCGGCGCTGATCATCTCGACCGCCGCCGGCATCGTCGTGACCCGGGTCAGCACCGATGATGACTTCGCGGTGCAACTGAGCCAGCAGCTGATTACAAGCGGCTCTTCCTTTTATATGGTCGGTGGCATCCTGATGCTGATGGGCTTGATACCGGGCATGCCGCACCTGGCCTTCCTGACCTTCGCAGCGCTTTTCGGCGGCCTGGGCTGGGCGCTTTCGAAGCGCCAGTCGGCGGCAGCACAGACCGCCGCACTTGCCGCGGCCAAGCCGCCTTCAACCGGCGAGGTCGACTGGAACGATGTGCCCTTGATCGAGCCACTTTGTCTGGAACTGCCCTACCGGCTGATTGCGCTGGTCGACGCCGGCGACGAGAGCGATCTGATCAAGCGGATCCGAGCGATCCGCAAGAAGTTCGTCGGCGAAGTCGGCTTCCTGATTCCCTCGGTGCATATCCGCGACAACCTGCAGCTTCCTGCCGAGGTCTACCGCTTCTTGCTCTATGGCGCTGAAATTGCACGCGGCCAGGTGCTGCCTGACCGCTTGCTGGCGATCGACCCGCCCGGCAGCCACAATCCGATCGACGGCATCAAGGTACTTGACCCGAGCTATGGCATGCCCGCCACCTGGATCACGCGCGACAAGCGCTCGGCGGCGATGACGGCGGGCTACACGGTGGTCGAACCCGCGGTGGTGATCGCCACGCACTTGGATCAATTGATCACCCAGCATGCGCATGAATTGCTGGGGCGCCAGGAAACGCATGAATTGATCGAACATTTCAAGACACGTTTTCCGAAACTGGTCGAGGAAACGATTCCGAAGCTGGTACAGCCGGCGCAGCTGCAACGCGTGATGCAATTGTTGCTGGAAGAAGGCGTGACAGTCCGGGACCTGCGCACGGTGCTGGAAATCACCGCAGAACAGCTGGCACGCAATATGCCATTGGCCGACATCGTGACGCCCTTGCGCTACGCCTTGCGCCGGCAGATCGTTCAGGATGTGTTCGGCGATGTGGCCGAATATCGGGTCGCAGGGCTGCATCCGGACTTTGAACGACTGGTCGAGCAGGCGGTCGGCAACGAGGCGGTGGCGCCGGACGGTGCGATTGAACCGAATCTGGCCCGTCGCTTCCTGGAAGAGGTTGCTGCCGTCGTCGATGAACTGGAAGTGCTGGGACAGGCGCCGGTGCTTTTGTGCGGCAATCGCACCAGGCTGACCTTGTCGAGGCTGGCACGCCGTGTGCGGCCGCAGGCCGTGGTGCTGGCCATGTCAGAGTTGCCGCCGACGGCCAAGGTCGAATTCCAGCGTGTGATCTGTCAACGCCAATGAATATCAAAGGAATTGCGGCAAGCCAACCGTCCAGTCGCCAAGCCGCAGTAGAACTGCGGACTTCGGCGACTGGATTGAATCGAACAATTTGCGCAATTCGAGTTTTTGAGAAGTTAGAAAGGGAAACCACCCCATCATGAGTGCACAACGTTTTGTTGCGGCCAACGCCACCGATGCCCTGCGCCAGATCAAGTCTGTGCTGGGCGCGGATGCCGTCGTGCTGTCGAACCGGGAAGTACCCGAAGGCATCGAGATTGTCGCCATCGCCGCCGCGGCGCTGGGTCAACTGACTCCGAACGGCCCGCTCAGCCCGCCCGCACCGGCGCCGAAGACCGCGTCCGCGCCCCCTACGCCCAGCGCCAACGAAGTCGCTCGGCGCCTGATTGGCGCAGCAGCGCCGGCCCGCCGGCAACCCGATGCTGCGCCGACCAGCCTGGCGATTCGCGCTGCGCTGCGCGACGACATGCGCGAACCGCAGCGGCCGGCGACAGACAGCTTTGTACCGGGCCGCAGCCGCTATCCGGCAGCGGGCGCGCAGCGTCTGGAGCCGTCCGTCAAGCCAGCGGCGGCCGCCCCTTCAGCCTTCGCGCCAGCCGCCGCTGCCGCCTATTCACCGGCTGCCTATACCGCTGTGCCAGCTGACGCCGGCATGCGCGACCTGGGCTCGCAAATGGCCGAGGTCAAGCAACTGTTGTCCGGCCATCTGGCGACCAATTACTGGGCGACGCTGCAAAAAGCGGCGCCCGGCCATGCCGAGTTGACCCGGCGCTTGTTGAATGCCGGGCTGTCTTCGCAGATGGTCGGGCAGATGCTGGCCGAGTTGCCGGTGCAGAGCGATTTCGACCTGCTGCTGGAAAGTGCCCAATCCTGGGTGCAGTCGCGCATCAAGACCCAGGATGCTTTTTCGCTGTTCGACATCGGCGGCGTCTTTGCCTTCCTTGGCCCGACCGGCGTCGGAAAAACAACCACCGTGGCCAAGATCGCCGCACGCTGCGTGTTGCGCTACGGCCGACGCAACGTTGCGCTGTTGACGACCGACACCTTCCGGATCGGCGCGCAGGAACAACTGAGAGTTTTCGCGCGCATCCTGAATCTGCCGGTGGTGTCGCTGCGCGACAGCGATGATCTGGAAGCCCGTCTGGCCGATCTGTCGACACGCAAGGTCGTGCTGCTCGACACGGCAGGCGTCGGCCAGCGTGATTCGATGATGATGGAACAGCTTGACATGATCAGCAAAGGCTGCAGTGCCGTGCACCGCATCCTGGTGATGAGCGCGACCACCTCGACCCGGACCCTTGATGATGTGATCGAGTCGCACCAGAACGCAATGGGTGGACATGACATCCATGCGGCCATCGTCACAAAGATTGACGAGGGCATGAGCCTGGCACCGACGATCGACTGCGTGATGCGCCACAAATTGCCCTTGTTGTTCCTCTCGAATGGCCAGCGCGTGCCGGAAGACCTGTTCGCAGCCGATGCCGCCTATCTGGCGCACCGCACGGTCAACCCGCGCGGGCGTAACAGCAGCGACACCGAGGCTGCCCACATTCCGGCCCTGATCGCCGATGAAATGTCGACCTGGACGCCCAACTTCAATACGCCATGACTGCTGTGAAAATGAACCAAGACAACGCTGCCGCGTCGGCGCGGCAATCTGAAGCGCTGAGTATCGGCCGAACCCAGGCGGACGGCCTGCGCTCAATGTTCGGCAATGGGGGGCCGGTCGTTTATTGCGTGGCCAGCGCCCTGACCCCTGATGCAACCGTGACGCTCGGGCTGGGCACGGCGCATGCCTTGCGCCGTGGCGGCCACCTGACTTTGCTGGTCGACGAGGTGCCGCTGTTCGAGCGCCAGGCGATCAAGGGCTTCCCGTTCCCGGTGCGCTATGACCTGGGCCAGCTCTTCAGTGGCTCGATCCCCTTGAACCGGGTACTGCGCAAGGTCGCCGAGAACCTCTGGTTTGCCGCTGGCGTGAAGGTCCGCGCGATGGTTGACAGCAAGCGGGCCCGCGGTCCGACGCTGGTGTCGATGCTGCAGCGCAGCGAGCTCGACTTCGAATTCGTCGTCGTGACGACCTGCGAGCCCTTTGGCAGCTCGATGAGCTGTTATGGCGAGGACATCCGGCGCATCGTCGTCGCGGGTCCGGATGATGCTTCGATGAGCCGTGCCCTGTCGCATATCCGCGAGCTCTCGATCAGCATGGGTGGCGGCCAGGTGCCGGTGCTGATGGTCGGCGGCAACAGCGCCGATGTGGGCAAAGAAGCTTTCGAGCGCCTGTCTGCAGCATCCTTGAACCTGCTGGAACAGCCGCTCGAATGGCTGGGCTGGGTCAAGGCGGCCAATGCCAGCGCTTTCGGATCATCTGGCGGCAACTCTGTCGACGACGGCGTCGCCTTGCCGATCTCGCTTTACCAGTTGCTGGCGAGCCGGATCGCCAAACACGCCGAGTATTGATTGATGGCCATGCTGCGCCCGCGTCGGTTGGAGGCTTATGCCGCCGGCGCAGTCGACGACTTGATTCGAGAGCACCAGCCAATGGTGCGGCGCATCGCGTTCCAGATCGGTTCGCGCCTGCCCGCATCCATCG
>CAMDHE010000081.1 GCA_945898095.1 Roseateles toxinivorans
CGTGTTGCCGCTTTCCGGGTCGACCTTGAAAATCCGGCAGGGTCCCTTGTCGACTTTTGTGTCTGTGCTTCGATAGGCAGACAGATAGACCGCGCCGTCGGCCCAGGTCATGCCCTGCGGAACATAACCGTCGTCGATTCCGGGAGCCCCGATCATTTTGGTGATTGCTTGATCGTTTGCCACAGCGCTTGGCCCGTCCCAGATGTGGCTTGGCTTCTTTCCAAGCACCTCGATCGCATTCGCCGTGGGCGGAAGGAGCGCGCCAAGCACAACAACAGTGGCTACTGCGACTTTTTTGAAGTAACGATGCATATTTCTTCCTCAAACGTGAAACTGGCCGGCTTGTAGCAGCGGGCGGCAGCGCTGCCCGAACGAAATTGGGCCCAGGCGACGAACGCTGTTGCACGGCCGGTTGAGCGAGGAGTCAGGCATCAGCGTTGGATGCTGACATGTTAGAGGTGATTTACATAGAGTTAATTTTACTTTACCATTTCCTGGTTTTAAAGGAGAGACAGTGATGCTGGCAAAGGAACAGTTTGCTTGGGCTTGGCTTTCGGGCCTCGTCGTTGTGCCGACGGCGTACTTCCTCGCGGTGTCTGCCCAGACTCCGCTGTCGAATGGCGGGATATTGCCGCGATTGAGCATGCTCGGTGCCGCGCTGGTAACTTTGGCAGTGGTGGCGCTGGGCGCGCGGTTCTTGACTACAGGAAGAGGGTCGCGCTCAAAAGGCTTTGTCGCCGATGAGCGTGATCGGCACATAGAGTCGCGTTCAATGGCGGTGGCATATCACGTCCTCATGGGTGGAATGATCGTCGTCGGTTGCGTGATGCCTTTCAGTGCTTCCCCCTGGGAACTCGTGGATGCAGCGTTCTTCTCCATTGTCTTGGCAGAGGTCGTTCACTATGGTCTTGTGCTCCGTGGCTACCGCCGGGGTACTCGTGACTGAGCGGCGCTTGGTCAACAACGTTCGGACACTCCGATTCATGACCAGGGAGATGACGCAGGCGGAGTTGGGTGATCGCATCGGTGTCACTCGTCAAACGGTTGCCGCAATTGAGGCGTGCAAGTACTCACCGAGTTTGGAATGCGCGCTACGAATTGCAGAGGTTTTTGGTAAACCGCTCGAAGATGTCTTTCATTGGCAACTCTGAAATGGCGCTCTCCTCTGATGCCTCACTCCGGGCTTGCGGCGCTTGCCTTGGCGAATCCGGTTGAACGAGTGGTAGGCAGCGCTCGCACGACTTGGCCTTCGCCTTGGCTCGCAATGAAATGCAATATCCAATGGTCACCGCCTTCGCCAACAACACCGCGCCACACCCGCCCGCTACTGCTATCGAGGTCGGGGCGAACGCCCACAGTCAGGCGTAGACGAGTCCGCTCAGCACGAGCGACCAGGCTGCAACTCGCTTGGCTTGGCGGGCCCGGGAGCTTGGGGCGAATGTACCTACGAGGGTACCCATTTGTAGGCAAGCGAGCGACCTTGGCTGTCGAACCAAACGGTCAGCAGGGAGCCGTTCTCGCGTGCGCGATCAAGCAATGCCTTCGGGACAAGCACGATCTAGGCATGACCCAGCTTCATGAAGCTGTCAAAGCTGGGCTGAACGGCCCGATTGTCTTTACCGACTCGACCACCGAATCTGTATACCGACGCAGAGACGGCCAGATCTGGCGGAGGAATCGGATAGCTGCCTTTGACGGTGTCAAAGCCGTACTCCGGATAGATGAGCAACCGAATCTGCGGATCGCGCTCTCGTAGATCCCACGCCGGTTTTGCAGGTCATACAGCATCTTTTCTAATCGGAGCGCCAAGTCTCCGGGTCAGTTGTGCTTCAGTAGTGCCGACATGGATGATGTCGTCTTCAGCAATGCCGGATCCGATCATGAGAGCTGCGTACCCCCCAACAGCCACGCAGGCAAACGCAAGAGCGAATCGGAGGGAAAGGGAAAGCATCAGAATGACGCCTGACGTTTGACTTCAGTCGCCGCCGGCGGCGGTCGGATGGAGCGAAGCGCTAGCCCGCAGCCGCCAGTTGATGCGCTGCAATGACATGCAAACCTGGGCGATGCCCGCGCCAAAACCATCAGTGACTTGCCCTGTGGTGCAAAAACCATGACGGGTAAAGAAGCCTGCAACATGCTGACTGGTATCGATGGCGATCTCAGAAATCTCGGGTAGCTGGAACAGCTGATCAATTCGCCAAGCAAGAAGGATGGATCCAATTGATGCGCGGTGTTTCTCGCGCGAAACCATGCCCCAACTCAGGCGGCCGGTGCCAGCGCGAACGTAGCAACCGCCACATGCCACCACGGAACTGCCGAGCTCGAGGACAAAATAGTCCCCGACAGGCTTGTCGAGAAACGCCTCGAATTCTGGCAACTCCGAACTATCGAAGTAGCGCGGCAAGTTGCTACGAAAGACCGCGATGCAAGCGCGACGATCCGCCGCGACATACGGCCGGATCTGGATTACCGGTTCGGCATGGAGGGTCATTGCGGACTCAGCTTCGAGCTCAGTGGGCGACAGCGGCAGGATGCCAGGCCCCGACTGGTGAGCTCGAGTGCCGGATGAGACCGCAGGTGTTTACCTGAGAGGTTGTTCACTTCGACTCGCCTCGGCGGATGCGCCACGAAGCGAGGAAGAACCCGGCAAGACCAAGTACTACCGCAGGTACTAAAGTCACGACGAGGTTGCCGTCTGGTGTGACCGACGACATTGCGCCAGCTGTGAGGAACGCAGCGACAAGGCCGACTGCGATGGCTGTGAATCGCAATCTGGGCCGCGATCGCTCGCTCTGACTTGTTCTTTGCATGGCGTGCACCGTTATCAGCAGAGCGAAGGACCGCAGCGACTTCGAATTGAAAGCTCTGCGCAGGAATTTGGTGCGATTCGGCCGCCAACGTTCGACGAAAGCTGGCGTCCTGCCCCTGGTGCTCAGCTTGAGCGAGGGGGTAGTCTTGACCTTGTGGCACCAAGGCGTCTAGCTGCCTACTCCGAGGCGACCTTGCCTTTCACATGCCGAGCAAAATTGTCCAGGATCGATTGCCAGCCTGTGCGTTGTTGCTCTTCGGGGTGTGTGGACTCGGCATCGAAGGTGAGGGTCACGGTAACTCCGTGAACACCCTCCGTGAACTCGATCACTGCCAGTCGATCCCCGAAGGCGTACTCGATCAGTTGATGTGGCACGATCTTTGTGTATTCACCCTCGAAGTCGAATCCAAACGAGCCGTTTTTGGCTTCCATCCGCGAGGAAAACTTGCCTCCAGGCCGAAGGTCGACCGAGGCAGCAGTGGTATGCCAATCAACAGAGGCTGCGTTCCAGAGTTTGATGTCTTCTGGAGTGGTGTAGGCGCGCCAGACCTCGTGCATCGGGGCGGCGACGATTGTTGAAACGATGATCTTCATGCTGACTCCTTGAAATCGACAGTGACCTTGAAAGCAGACGCAGGGCCCACCGAGTTTGTGGCGAAGGCTGCGCCTTGCGACACATAGTGCAATGGCAGTTCTCCACCAGCCCTAGCGGCGCATTGACTTCGTAGCGCGCAGCGCCGCAAAGACAGCCTCCAACAAGCAGATTTTTCATAAGACTGCTGGCCTGCCGTTGGCGCTCCGCTTGAGCGATGGTTTAGGCGCCGCTGCCAAAGTGAACATCTGGTATCCAACCCCAGGCTCTTCTGGCCAAGCGAACATTTTCGTCCTCGTCTTCGAAAGATACAGCTGACTGCCTCAGCAGAGCCGGGTCCAAGCCATCCAAGGCGTGAACATTCACAACTGCGTAAGTTCGGCCGTTGATCTCGCTGGTGACTAGCGGCACAGCACCGCAAATAGAGCAAACGTGAAAATTGGCCGTTTTGGTGCCAAAGGTATATCTGGAGCGCTTTGAGGGGTCTCGAATCTCGACTTCCAGCGACCCGGTGGGGCATGAAGTCCAGACACCGCCGTGCTTGGTACAAAACGAGCAGGTACAAGCACGAGCAGGTATTTCAGTTGGTTCTGGTCGCCAGTCGAGTTTGAAGGATATGTTGCCGCAATGACAGCTTCCATTAACAAGCATAGTCGGGCCTCGAGTGGGGTTTGCCGCGCCTGATGTTGGCGCTCCGCTTGAGCGGCGTATTGGGCTTCATTGTTTGCGGACTTGCGCTTGCCGGTTCGCGGCAGCGGCGCCAGAGTCCGGGCGACGAACGCTGTTGCACGGCCGGTTGAGTAGTGGGAGGAACAGCACCAATGGGTGTCTCGGTTGAACTATTTCGATTTCCGCGAGGACCAATGAATTGTTCGGATGACCCAAGCAGCAGGTGTTTTTGTCAGGACCATGAGTTCAGCATCGACCAGATTTAGAGGATTCGACTGGTACATGCCTTGCGTTACGCCGGTTGATATTGCCCAGGCAACGTCTCCAACAATGGTGACGTCAATTTTGCTGTGACGGGTGGGCACTGCCTGTGCGAACTGAATGTCTGCTTGAAGATGATGCTGAAGGTATTCGCTTCTGTTTTCACGATCCCCACCTTCGAGGATCACGGCATCTGGCGCCAAGAGCCGGGAGACTGCCTGCACGTCAGCTGCCACAAGCGCTGCGTGAAATTCATGCACCACCGACGCGACGGCAGCAGCCTCGGGGTTTGAGTCTTGAGCATGCACGAGGCTCGTTGATGCCACAAGGAACAGTGCGACAACGCTGGCGAATCGACGAAATGACGAGGTGCTCATAAGGTGGGTTTCTGCGGGCTTAGGTTCGAGCTTATCGGGCTTGACGGACCGTCGTTGGCGCTCTGCTTGAGCGTCAAGTTTGGCGTTGCTGCTTTCCCAGATTGCGCGGGCGGAAGTTCGGACCATTTGTATGCGACTGCTCGACCATTTGCATCAAACCAGACGCTTAGTTGAAGTTCTTGCTGTGAAACCCTCTCCCACAGGGCCTTGGGAATCAGAACTATCTCGGCAAGACCCAGAGTCATAAAGCTGTCGAAGCCTGCCTGCCCAACGCGGCGCTGCTTGTCTAATCTACCCTTGAACGCGTAGTCCGCCATGGTGGTTGCGCTTTCGCGCGGAAGTAGCAGCGACACCTCGCGGTCACGCTCCCACAAATCAACGGCTTGAATTTGTGGCACCACATCAACGGAGCGTAGCGGGGGGCCCAGTCGCTTGGCTAGTTCAGCCGCAGTAGTCCCGACTTGTAGCAACGCAGCTTCGTCTGGTTCCGAGTTGGTGATCATCGCAGCGCAACCCGTTAGGCAGAGAGCCACAGTGATGAAAGCGAACTTTAGTGGGTGCGAGGGCATTTGTGCTGCCTGACGTTTGAGCGGGCGACGATGGCAGGATGCCATGCCATAGCTGGCGAAAATGTACCGCGTAGCGCCAGACCTTGCTTGGTGGTTTGCCGCTGGCGCCCCGCTTGAGCGATGGTTCAGGCGCCGCTGCCAAAGTTAACATCTGGTATCCAACCCCTTGCTCTTCTGGCCAAGCGAACATCTTCGTCCTCGTCTTCGAAAGATACAGCTGACTGCCTCAGCACAGCCGGGTCTCGGCCTCAACTACGCACTGATCGCGTACCTCGAGCAGTGCCCCTGCGGGAGCAGTGCGAGTAAGGCAAAGCTACTCTTGCGACACAGCGAGACTAGTTCACTGCGACTCGTCTGAGATACACGCCAAGTTCCCAAAGATCATCGAAGATGGCACCGTAGGCCGCTCCGTCCTCTTGGCGAGTCGCGGTGTTTACAAAGAGAATCACGCCGATTTGTTTATCGACATCAGACAGCATCATCGTCACCAAGCCAGGGTCAGCACCATTGTGGCCAATCCTTGTCAGCGATTCTTTCGTCGCCCAGAAGATTCCGGAATTCACCGACCCCGCACCGCTCAGCTCCACGTTGTCAGGTCTGTTTGCGCCGCTGTACTGGAACCTGAGCATCTCATCGACAGAGTTCTTCTGAAGGATGCGCACGCCATCGAACGCGCCGTCGTTCAGCAAGGCGATGAAAAATCGTGAAAGATCTTCGACGGAAGTGCGCAGGCCGCCGTCTGGATAGGTGCTCAGTCCGTAGAGCTCGATGGGCAAGGCGAGTCCCTGCGCGATGTACAAGTTCGAGTGCCTCGTCAGATCGACTTCGGACATCAGCCAGCCCGTGTCGTCCATCCTCAGGGGCGCGAAGATGGTTCGCCTCGTGTACGCATTGAACTTCTCGCCGACGGCCAGTTCAACGATGTAGCCAGCCAGTGCGGCCGCGATGTTTGAGTATTCGCGGTGTCTGCCTGGCTTCGCATCCAAGAAGTTTTCTTTCGAGTAGTTCTTCCCTCCCGATGCAAAGTAGTCGTGCAGGAATTCTCCCAGGGTCTCCGGGGAGTCGCGGCCGAAGTGGTAGGCGCCCGCGTAGACCGAGCCGCGGTCTTTGATGCTCGAGGTGTGCGTTGCCAACTGCCTCAGGGTGATTGACTCGTTCGGGAAATAGGGATTGGCCACCTTGAACGGCAGATGTTTGTTAATGTCGTCGTCGAGGGAGAGTTTCCCGTCTTGAACTGCGCGCATCAGTGCTGCGCCAGTGATGGTCTTGCTGATCGAACCGATATTCATGATCGTGTTCGGCCTGAACGGCCGCGCACGCTCTTTGTCAGCGAATCCGTACCCCTTTGTCCAGACGACCTTCCTGTTGACGATGATGGCGGCTCCAAGCCCCACGATGCGGGCTTCCTGCATCCGTCGCTCGATGGTGCGGTCGATCGAATCCTGGAGGGTGGTGGGCGCAGGTTGACCGCCGACCCCGGCTATGGCCTGTCCGGCAAGCAGGACGGAGCCCGCCACCGCGAACGCCCTGAATAATCTATTGAGGAGCATGTGACCCCGATTCAACGAGGGCTGCGCCCTCGAATGCTCCGAACGGCCCGCGATCGGGCTTTTCAGCGAGACGGTCTTCAATGGTGGAAGCAGGAAAGTCTTTCTCTTCCTCGTAGCTTGAACCGAAGGCGGAAGGCTTGTCTTTGAGGGCGGCGAGCCTCAATGCTTGAAAAGCATTGGCATCTGCGAGCGTGAGACGGCGAATGTGCATTCGAGATGGCTATCGTTCGACAAAAGTGGGCTTGCTCATGAGACTGATGGCCTGCCGCTGGCGCTCCGCTTGAGCGAGGGGCTAGGCGTCAGTGGCGCGGATGAACGAGAACACATGCGCAGCTACCGGCTTGCCATGCAACAGGAGGCGATTTTTGGCGATGCACTCATGGGTAGCACCGGCTTTGCGAGCCACGCCGATACTGGCGATGTTGCCCTCAGCCACTACGATCTCGATGCGACTGAGCTTGAGGCGATGTAAGGCGAGTTCGCGTAGTGCGAGTACTGCGGCAGTTGCGGCTCCGGTCCGTTGACGCGACTGCCTGGTCCAGTAGCCAAGGTTGCACAGATTGTTGATGGTTGAAAGCTGATTGAGTCCACATCCACCAATGAACTCATCGTCTTTGGTGAATATTCCGAACTGATGAGCTGTGCCAGCGGCGCGAGACTGACTGCATTGTTCAAACCAACAGACTGCGTCATAGGCGGTGAAGTCTGACTTTGCCCAAGTCATCCATCGTCCAATTGTCTCCGTTGACTCACGGACAGCAGCACTGACTTCGACTGCGTCGGAGTGGCGATACGGCCGAAGAACGAATGGAGGTGCATGGAGCATGGTTCTCGCCTCACGTAATGTAGATCGTTGGATAAGCTGGAAACCAAGTTTATCCGAGGCGATAAGCTGGAATGAGGCGAGGCAGGTTCTCTGAATTCGATCGATCTGCCCTTGCCCAGCCGTACAAAGCCCAGGCAAGCATGACGGGCTTCCCGTTTGGGGGCCCAACATCGGTCCGCCGGGCCAGCGCATGGCTCATCCTCATGATGCAATGTGGACACGCCCGCGATCGGAGGTTCAAATTCTCTGAACCATGGCATCAAGCGACGTCAACCGCCGGGCGATGGCGCCAAGGCATAGTCAAGGCCTCGACGAAATCCAATTCAATGCAAGAAAAAAATTACGCCCCGCCATCCGAACCCGACCGCTATGGTCTGGTCGCCATCGCTTTTCATTGGTTGCTCGCCTTGGCCATCGTTTGCGCCTTTCTGCTGGGCCATTACATGTCGGACCTGCCGCTGTCGATGACAAGGCTGAAGCTCTTCAGCTGGCACAAATGGCTGGGGGTGACGATCCTGGCGCTGTCCGCCTTGCGCCTGCTGTGGCGTTTGAGCCATCGCCCGCCAGCCGACCTGCCGATGCCGGCCTGGCAGGCCAGGGCTGCGCATCTTGTCCATGGCCTGCTCTATCTGCTGTTCTTCGCCGTTCCGCTGGCGGGTTGGGCCTACAGCTCGGCGTCGGGTTTCCCGATCGTCTGGTTCGGCGTCTTGCCCTTGCCCGATTTCGTCCCTGTTGACAAGGCGCTGGCCGCCAGCTTGAAAGAGGCGCATGAGCTGCTGGCCAATGGCCTGGCGCTGGTCGTGCTGTTGCATCTGGCCGCCGCCTTGCAGCACCAATTCCTCAACCGCGATGGTCTGCTGCAGCGCATGCTGCCTGCCAGGCGCTGAAAGATTCCTTCGATGAAATTTCCGATGAAAACGCTGGCCACCGGCTTGATCGCCCTGGCTTCAGCCGCCTGCATGACCCTGCTGTCGCTGCCCGTCATGGCGCAGACCGGTCCCGCGCCTGCCCAACTGCTGCCGGCGCAAAGCGAGCTGAATTTCACCAGCCGGCAGATGGGTGTGCCGGTGGACGGCCGGTTCAAACATTTTGATGCAAGCTTGAATTTTGACCCCCGCAAGCCCGAGGTCGGCCGCATCGGCTTGACCATCGACCTGGCCAGCGTCGCCTTGGGTGGCCCCGAGGTGGAGGCCGAGCTGGCCAAAGCGGCCTGGTTCGACAGCAAGAAGCAGGCGCAGGCTAGTTTTCAGAGCAGCGCGATCAAGGTGGCGGGCTCTGGCCGCTTCGATGTGTCGGGGCGCTTGACGATCAAGGGCCAGACCCGCGACATCGTCGTGCCGATCACCCTGACCCAGGCCGGCGCGGTGTCCACCGCCAGCGGCAGCTTCGTGATCAAGCGGCTCGAATTCAAGATCGGCGAAGGCGAATGGTCCGATATCTCGGTCGTCGCCAACGAAGTGCAAGTCAAGTTCAAACTCGCTTTCAAGGGCCTCGCGCCGCTGTAAGCCATCCACCCACCAACTCAAAGAAAAAATCATTCAATGAAAAAAATTCTCTTCAGCGTCGTCCTGCTCGCAACTGCCAGCCTGACCCATGCCGAACCGGCGACCTATGTGGTCGAGCCGACCCATACCTTCGTGACTTACGAGATCGCACATTTCGGCACTTCGACCAATCGCGGCCGGTTTGACAAAAAAGACGGCAAGATCGACCTGGACTTCGCGGCCAAGACCGGCAAGGTCGACATCAGCTTCGAAATCGCCTCGGTCAATACCGGCGTGGCGATGATGGACAAGCATCTGCAGGGCGATGATTTTTTCTCGGCCGAGAAGTTCCCCAAGGCCAGGTTCGTCGGCGACAAGTTCAGTTTCAGCGGCGACAAGGTCAGCAGCGTCAGCGGCTTGCTGACCCTGCGCGACAAGACCCATCCGGTGACCTTGAAGGCGACCGGCTTCAACTGTTACCAGAACCAGATGATCAAGCGTGAAGTCTGCGGCGGCGACTTCGAAGCCACCATCGACCGCACCCAATGGAACATCAACTATGGTCTCGACTGGGGCTTTCCGAAGAACGTCAAGCTGGTGATCCAGGTCGAGGCGATCAAGAGCTGAGCCGGCGCGGGCCGTCGCGCCTGGCTGCAGTTCATCCCCCGGCGCGGCCGGCGCATCGCGCGGCCAGCGCGCCGCGGCGGTGGCGTGGATATATTGCGTCCATTGCTTCCGAGGTTACCGATGAATTCAGCCATTTCTACCAATCCTGCGCTACTTGATCGCTGGCAGCGTTTTTCAGCCGCCGCCGTGCGAGGCTTTCATGCCTATGCCAACTGGCTGGTCAGCATCAGCTGGAAGCGTTTCTTCCTGCTTGCCGTGGCGTTCTTGATGGGCATGGTGATCCTGAAGGAACTGCCGCCCTTCACCTGGCGCACGACTCAGCAGGTGGAAATCGACGCCGAGCACCCCTCCCCCGCGCCGGCACCGCGTCCCGCGCCCAAGCCCCCCGTTACCGCTGAGCGGCGGCTGCATTACGAGATCAAGATCGATGATCACGGTGTGCGCATCTTTCCTTCTCCTGCGGCAAGCGCCGCTTCCGGGCCCGCCAGCGGCCTGCCGTCGATTGCCATCGATCTGCCGCCAGGGGTCAATTCGGGCGAGGTCAAGCAGGCGGTTGAAGAAGCCCGCCAGGCCATAGAAGGCGCGATCAAGGAAGCTGCTGAAGCCGCTGCCGAAACTGAAGCCGAAGCTGCGCGTGCCGCCGCGCAGGCCGCCGAGCCGCGTAGCAAGAAACGCTACAGCACGACGGTGACCAGCCTGGGAGACTTCCTGCCCAATCTGGCCATGCTGCTGATCCTCAGCTCGATCGTCATCAAGGTCACTTACAAAGGCCGCATCCAGGCTGAAGTCAAGGCGGCGCAGGCGACTGAAACGGCCGAAGCCGAATCGCTGAAGCGCCAGGTCATCGAAGCCAGGATGGCGGCGATGCAGGCCCAGGTCGAGCCGCATTTTTTGTTCAATACCCTGGCTTCGATCGACCATCTGATCGAGACCGATCCGCCGCGCGCCTCGCTGATGCAGAAGAACCTGATTGCGCTGCTGCGTGCAGCGATGCCGACGATGCGCGAGGCCAATGCCGGCGGCGCGCGCGATCTGGGCCGTGAACTCGACGTCATCAAACCCTATCTCGACATCCTCAAAGTACGCATGGAAGAGCGGCTGCAGACCGTCATCGACGTGCCCGATGGTTTGTTGTCGGCCGAGTTCCCGCCGATGATGATCCAGAGTCTGGTCGAGAACGCGATAAAGCATGGCCTGGAGCCCAAGGCCGAAGGCGGCAGCCTCGGCATCAAGGCCGAGATCCTGCATGGCAAATTGGCCTTGACGGTGACCGACACCGGCCTGGGATTCGGCCGCGCCGACACCGCCGGCACCGGCGTTGGTCTGGCCAATATCCGCGAGCGGCTGAACCTGCTTTACGGCACGAAAGGCACAGTGACCGTGACTGAAAACCAGCCCTCGGGCACCCGGGTGACGATCACCATTCCTTACCGCAGCTGCAACGAGGAAGGTGGCCTGGCATGAAGGGCTTTTTCAAGGCCTTGCTGTGGACCGGCCTGGTCTTGGGGCTGCTCGCCGCTTTCGCCGGTTTTCACCTCTGGCAGCAGGTAGCGAGCGGGCCGGGGATCAGCATCAGCATCAATGGTCAGGACCTTGACCTGCAGGGGCTCAGCGCGGCGCCCTGGATGAGCGGCTTGCTCGGCTTGATGGTCACCGCAATGGTGCTTTGCATCGTTCTGCCCTTGGTGCTGATGCTGGGGCTGGGCTTGCCGCTGCTGCTGGTCGGCCTGGTCCTGGCTTGTGTGTTGCTGAGCTTGTTCAGTTTTGGCGCCCTCTTGTTCTCGCCCTTGCTGCTGCTCGGCCTGTTGTTGTGGTGGTTGCTGCGCCGCGCTTAGGGATGCTCTGCATAACCCCTCACGGCTTGTGCAAGTGCTGCCTCGGGCGGTCTGCGGCGTTGCATTTATTGCCAATAGCACGCGCTATTGGCCGCAAAATGCGCCTTGCATCCCATCCCGATCCGCACCGCACCCGCTCGCGTTGAGTTATGCAGAGCATCCCTTAGGCAATACTATCGGCCCATGAACGAAGCCAATCAAATCAGGAAATTCCGCGCCGTGCTGGCCGACGACGAGCGCTTGATGCGCGAACAGTTGCGCGGCCGGCTGATCGAAGTCTGGCCCGATCTGGACATCATTGCCGAGGCCAGGAACGGGCTGGAGGCGGTTGAGCTGGTGCGTGAGCACCACCCCGACCTGGTTTTTCTGGACATCCGCATGCCCGGACTCAATGGTGTCGAGGCGGCGCGCCAGATCGCCCAGATGGGTGACGAAGACGATGGCTGGCTGGTGCCGGAGATCGTCTTCATTACCGCCTATGACCAATACGCGGTCGAGGCCTTCGAGCAGGGCGTTGCCGACTATGTGCTCAAGCCCGCTGAACGTGAACGCCTGGCGGTCACCGTCGAACGTATCAAGAAGCGGCTGGCCCAGCGCTTCAGCGATGAGCTGCCCGCCGTTGCGGGCGCACCGCTGCAGCAGCTCTTGCACCAGTTGTCAGCCAGACTGAACCCTGCCGGTGCTGCCAAGCATCTGCAATGGATTCAGGCCAGCGTCGGCCAGACGATCCAGATGATCCCGGTCGAAGAGGTGCTGTTTTTCATCAGCGACGAGAAGTACACGCGGGTACAGACGGCATCGGTCGAGGCCTTGATCCGCAAGCCGATCAAGGAGTTGGTCGATGAACTCGACCCGGCGCTGTTCTGGCAGATCCACCGTTCGACCCTGGTCAATGCCCATGCGATCGAAGGCATCACCCGCGACTTTCGCGGCCGCCAGATGGTCGGCGTGAAGGGACTCAGCGAAAAGCTCGAAGTCAGCCGCAGCTACACCCATCTGTTCAAGGGCATGTAGGGAGGCCTCAAGGCTTGGCGGCCGAAGCCACAACCCAGGCCGAGATCTGCCTGACGACTTCGTCCTCCAGGCCGTTGTAGCCGTGATGCGCGAAGGCCTGACAAGGGTCGCCGGTGCTCACCCCGCCGGTGAAAGCCAGCAGTTCCTTCTTCGGCGAGTTGCCGAGCTTGTCCATCAGCTTTGAGGTGCCGCTAAACAAGCAACTCGCGCAGCCGTCCTGCCGGTGGTGCACCACCAGCGTGGGAATGCGGATTTCTCCCAGGGGCATCGCCGGTACGGGGCGGCTCCAGCGGTCGGTCATGATGCTTGAAGTCAGCACAATGCCGTCTGGCCCTGCGGCGCCGGTCAATTCGGTGGCGACAAAGGCCGCAGATTGCGTCCCGCGGCTGGTTCCGACCAGCCAGACCGGCAGCGCAGCGCTCTGGTGCAGCCAGGCGATCACCGCCTTCATGTCGGCCACATGGGCGCTGGTCTGCCTGAAGCCATCAAGAAAGGGCGGCTCCTGCCGGTCAGAGGGCGCATCGATGACGGCAACGCTCAAACCCTGCTGGGCAAATTGCTGCCGCGTGCGCACCAGAAAATTGCCCTTGCCCCATTGCATCTCACCATCGGCAGATAACTGCAGACCGCCATGACCCCCGGCGAGCAAGACCACCACCGCCTTTGGCGCAGCCGGTGTCAGCAAGAGCATTCGCTGGGTGACTCCTGGCCGGGTTGGAATATCGACCACCTGCTCGCTGACCTGCGCTCGGCCTTGAATCGAGCAGATCAGCAGCAAGGCAGCGACGAGATGTTGGGAATTTTTCATCGATTGGATCAGCTGGATTTGCGCTGCGATTCGGCGCGATGGACGAGCACATAGGCGATCAGTGCAAAGACAAAGAACACCAGCAGCATCCAGGCGATGCCTTGCAGCGAATCGATGACCGTGCGGTAGATTTCAAGAATCCAGCGCTCGCTGGTCAGCTCGATGATGCGGGCTTCTTTTTCGGAGCGCATCGGGGTGATGTATTTTTCCAGCTCATTGATGCGCACGCCCGCCGAGATGCCGGTAACCATGATCGCGAATTTGATATAGCGCAGCCAAGCCGAACTGATGGCGTCAGCAATGATCCGGTTCAGGATCGCTTCGAGCGATTTCGAAAACAAGCGGACCACGCCCGCCGCCACCAAAAATGACAGCACAAAGGTCACGAGCAAGAGTGTCAGGAACATGGTTTTCTCCAATCAGTTTGAAAAAAATCTTCGAGCAAAAAAGCCAGCTCAAGTTGATTCGTCACTGCCCGTTTCACTGATGATCCAGTCGGCATAGCGGCCGGATATTTGCTGGATCGGATAGGCATGGATGGCAGGCAGCGCATAGGAATGGTGAACATGGATGGCTTTTTCGATCGCCGGGTAGGCCGACGCCCTGGTCTTGAAAGTCACCCTGAACTCGATCTCGTTGCAGACCGCCCCTTGCCATTTGAAAAAGCTCTCGATTTCGGAGATTTGCGCGCAAGCGGCCAGGCCTTGCTCGACCATGGTTCGCGCCAGTTGCTGGGCTTCGGCCCGGCTCCCAATGGTGGTCACGACTGCCAGAAAATTCATCGCTATCTCCCCTTCAACAGGCTCAGCACGAACGCAATCTCGTCAAGGGCCGCTGACCGAGTCAACCAGCTCAGTGTCGAAGCCTGCCGGCAGCACGATCTCGAGCATTTCGATGTCGTCGCTATGGCCAAGTTCGCGGTGGCGGATACCGGGTGGCTGGTGCACACAGGATCCTGCTTCGAGGCGCACGATGCCCTGGCCTTCATATTCGAATTCGATCCAGCCCTTGAGGATATAGACCAGCTGGAACTCGGTCTGGTGCAGATGCGGCTGGCTTGAGAATTCCTTTCCGGCTGCGGCGCGGATGACATGGGCGGCCACCCGCCCCTGCGTGGCCAGCTTGATGCCGAGGTCGCGGTATTCGAAGAACGAACGCAGACCGCGCTCGAAGACCGCACCTTCGGCATGTGATGCGACAAAACCTTCAGTAGTCATGGGCAGATTCCTTGCTGTGAATGGCGGCGAGCAATGCCTGATTATTTCTTTGCCTTCGCCGCTTTCGGCTTGGGCAAGGGCAATGCGCGCGCTGTGGCCTTGAACAAACGCTGGAGCAGGTCGCGATCTTCAATCTCGGCATCGATGCGCAAATGCGGCTTGGCGCCGGGATAAGGCGGATGTTCGGTCACCTGCGCAAGGCAAGCAATGCCCTCGGCAGTCGGTTTGACAAACAGCTGGTTGCCGCAGACCAGCGCGATCACCTTGCCGTCCAGATAGAGGGCATATTCGCCGAACATTTTTCTGGCCGACAGCTCACCGGGCAAACCGGCCTGCTCGCAGATGAAATCGATCAATGAGGGGTCGGTTGCCATGGTCGAATCCTTAGATGTCTTCAGTCAGCAAGGTTTTCTTGCCGGTCGCGAAAGAGGCTTTGCGGATCAGGCCGTCGACGACCTCGTAGATGCAGAGCATCTCGATCGTGCCACGACCTTCAGGAAAGTTGCGCGTGATGAGCTCCAAATCGACGACAACATCGGCCATGACCTGTCGCGACAGCAGCCGTGCCTGCAGGTCTGGCTCGGCAAACCTGACCAGAAAGCGCTCGCGTATCGCGGCATGACCTTTGGCCAGGCAAGGCCCATGCAGCATGAACTGCTCAGCATCCTCGGCATAGGCGGCGAGCAAGGCCTCGATGTCCTTGGCGTTGTAGGCGTCGAGCTGCCGGTGAATTACGGCGAGCGGTGATCTCGATGGCATATCAATCCTGGCTGGCTGTAGGGCTGAGTTCGAAAAGTGCGATGGAGACCGAGGGGGATGATTTTGAATCAACGCAGATCGTTCAACGCTTTTCAGTTTGCGCCGCTGTCGATGCCGCGCCTTTGGCGGCAAAGGCCTCGCGCAGTCGCTTCAGCTTCAGGCGCGGGTCTTCTTTTTCGCTCAACTCGTGCAGCTTCATTTCTCCGATGAAGCGGCTCGGGATACCCATCACCAGCTCGCGGCTTTTCTTGCGCCGGCGCAGGGTGCTGACGGCCAGCGTTGTCCTGGCGCGGGTAATGCCCACATACATCAGCCGGCGCTCTTCCTCGAGGCGCTGCGGCGTCATTTCTTCGGCATCGGCCTTGAAGGGCAGCAGCCCTTCGTTGACGCTGGCCAGAAAGACATGGGGCCATTCGAGGCCCTTGGAGGCGTGCAAGGTGGTCAGCGTCACCTGGTCCTGCTCATCGCCACGCTCGGCCATCGACAGGATCACGCTGATCGTTTGCGCCACCTGCAACACAGTCTGTTCGTTGTTGAACTCTTCATCGTCCTGAATGCTGCCGCCGCCGCAGCGCTTGGCGACCCAGTCGATGAAGTCGAGCACATTGCTCCAGCGTGCGGCGGCGACTTTTTCGTTCTCTTCGTTGTCGAGCAGGTGCTGCTCGTAATCGATGTCCTTCAGCCATTCGAGCAGCAAGGCCTTGGCGGCAGCCGCGCCCTGGGTATTCTTGGCGCGGAATTCAAACTCGGTCACATAGCGGCCAAATTCATGCAGCGAGCCGAGCGCACGCGCCGTCAAAGCCGCGCCGAGAGATTCTGCAAACAGGGCCTCGAACATGCTGCATTTCCAGCGGCTGGCGAACTGGCTCAAACTGCCCAAGGTCTGGTGGCCGATGCCGCGCTTTGGCGTGGTGATCGCACGCAGAAATGCCGGGTCGTCGTCCTGGTTGACCAGCAGGCGCAGCCAGGCGCATAGGTCCTTGATCTCGCTCTTGTCGAAAAAGCTCTGCCCGCCCGACACCTTGTAGGGAATCTCAGCGCGGCGCAGCGCTTTCTCGAACACGCGGGCCTGGTGGTTGGCGCGGTAGAGGATGGCGAAATCGCTGTAGTTCGGCGCGAAGCCTTCGCTGCGCAGCGTTTGCAAGCGGACCACCGCACGTTCGGCTTCATGTTCTTCGCCGTCCGACTCGATCAGCGCCACCGGCTCGCCATCGCCGAATTCGCTCCACAGCTTCTTCTCGAAGATTTTTGGGTTGCCGGCGATGACATTGTTGGCCGCGCGCAGGATCGCACCGGTACTGCGGTAGTTCTGCTCGAGCGGAATCACTTTCAGCTGCGGATAGTCGATCGGCAAGCGCTTCAGGTTGTCGATCGTGGCGCCGCGCCAGCCGTAGATGCTTTGATCGTCGTCGCCCACGGCGGTGAACATCGCGCGCTCGCCGACCAGCGCTTTCAGCAAGTCGTACTGGACCGCGTTGGTGTCCTGGTATTCGTCGACCAGCACATAGCGCAGCTTGTCCTGCCAGCGCTTGCGGGCGTCGGCTTGGTCGTTCAGCAGCTTCAGCGGCAGGCTGATCAGGTCATCGAAGTCGACCGCCTGGTAAGCCGACAAGCGCTCCTGGTAGCGCTGCATCACGATCGCGGCAGCGCGCTCGTTGTCATCCTTGGCGATGGCCAGTGCCTGGCTGGCGTTCAGGCCCTGGTTCTTCCAAAGCGAGATCGCCCATTGCCAGGACCTTGCCTGGTTTGCGTCGACAGTGCCACCGGCATCGCGCAGCACGCCCAGCACATCGTCGCTGTCGAGGATCGAGAACTGCTCTTTCAGTCCGACCAGCCGGCCTTCCTCACGCAGGATGCGCACACCCAGGCTGTGAAAGGTCGAGATCAGCAGGTCCTTGGCCGCACGCGGCCCAACCAGGGTCTTGGCGCGCTCGCGCATCTCCTGCGAAGCCTTGTTGGTGAAGGTGATCGCCGCGATGCTTCGGGCCGGGAAACCCGATTGCAGCAGATGGGCGATCTTTTGCGTGATCACCCTTGTCTTGCCCGAACCCGCACCGGCAATCACCAGGCAGGGCCCGTCCAGATGCAGGACGGCTTCGAGCTGGGCGGGGTTCAAGGTGGAGACGGGTTCGGCCATGGATTTTGCGGGTAACTTCGCATGATAGCCAGCCGGCTCGACATGACGCTACAGTCGGCGGCGCCGATTGAGCGGCGATCACCCAGCCGAGGAGCGACGATGAACTTGCAAGACCTGCTCGATGAGCGCGAAATTCAGCACCGCTTGGTCGGGTTTACGCAATGCCTCGATCGGCGCGAATGGGGCAGGCTGGGCGAGGTCTTTGCGCCAGATGCCTTGGCTGTCTATGGCGAGCATCGGGCCTCGGGGCTCGAGGCCATCGAGCAGCATTTCCGCGCCTTCCTCGGCGGCTGCGGCCCGTCCCAGCATCTGCTCGGCAATATCGAGATTCAGGTCGAAGGCAATGCCGCCTGCAGCTTTGCCTCGGTCTGCGCCAGCCACCGCGCGGCTGGCAAGCAGGATGCCCGAGAGTTCATCGCCCGCGGCAACTATCACGCCACCTGGGTGAGGCTGCCAACAGGCTGGCGCATCCAGCGCTGGGAATGGCAAAACGGCTGGTTCAGCGGTGACTACAGCGTGCTGCAGCCGGGTTGACTCGACGGCTTGAAGGGGAGTCAGGAAATCCTTACAATGAGGCATTAGTAAGGAGTTGGCGTGACGGAATCAACCATTACCTCGAAGGGCCAGACCACCGTTCCGGCTGACATCCGGCAGGCTATCGGGGGCGGTCCTGGTACGCGGCTGGTGTGGCATATGCTGAGTGACGGCAGGCTTTTTGTACGTGTCAAGAACAAATCCGTCCTGGATCTGGCGGGCCTGCTCACACCGCTGAAAGTCAAACATTTGAGCCTCGAGGAACTGAAGCCTTGAGCGTCGTCGGCTCCCTCGATACCAACATCCTGGCGCGGCTGATGGTTCGCGATGACCCGGCCCAGACGGCGCTTGTCGTCGAGTTGCTGGGTCGGCATGCGCAGCGTTCGGAAAGTCTCTGGGTACCGATCACGGTCATGCTGGAACTGGAGTGGGTTCTGAGGTCCAGATACAAGTTCGAAAAAGCCGAGGTGATCAAAACTTTTTCCGCCCTGCTGACGACGATCGAGCTTGTCTTTGAGTCAGAAGACGCGCTGGAGCAGGCCATCGCAAGTTATGAAGAGGGTGGTGCAGATTTTGGTGAATATCTGCACCTGGCCCTGGCCCGACATGGGCAGGCCATTCCATTCTGGACTTTTGATGCCAAGGCCGCCAAGGCGGCGGGCGTTAACTTGTTGAAGACCTGACCCACCGACCCCGTTGCGGTGAGCCTGTCCCACTGATCCGTTCGTGGTGAGCTTGTCGAACCATCCATTGGTGGTGAGCCTGCCCCACTGACCCGTTCGTGGTGAGCCTGTCGAACCATGCCGAGCCCTTCGACAAGCTCAGGGCGAACGGGAGTTTTCAGTCGGCAAAAAAACCTCAGTTCCGGCGATTGCCCCCACAGCTTCAGGGCTGGCTTGTTCATCTCCGGTCGCCAGCATCATGAGGCGCGTCAGCCGATAGCCGACGTCAAACGGGGTTTTCCTCGCGGCCTGCGCAACAAGGCATAGACCGCCGGCACGATGAACAGCGACAGCAGCGGGGCGGTGACCATGCCGCCGAGCATCGGCGCGGCGATGCGGCTCATCACTTCAGAGCCGCTACCGCTGCCCCAGACGATAGGCAGCAGGCCGGCGAGGATGACGGCAACGGTCATCGCTTTCGGGCGCACCCGCAAGACCGCGCCTTCGCGGATCGCATCGTCGACCAGTTGCGTCGAAATCGTCGCGCCGGCGGCCAGCCGATCCTGCAAGGCATGCTTGAGGTAAAGCAGCATCACCACGCCGAATTCGGCCGCCACGCCGGCCAGTGCGATGAAGCCGACACCGGTGGCGATCGATTGCTGATAGCCCAGCAGGTAGAGGAACCAGACCCCGCCGGTCAAGGCGAAGGGCAGGGTCGCCATGATCAGCAAGGCCTCGTCAAAGCGGCCGAAGGTCAGGTAGAGCAGCACGAAGATGATCAGCAAGGTCGCAGGCACGACCAGCAGCAGGCGCGCGTTGGCGCGTTCCATGTATTCGAACTGGCCCGAATAGGCCAGGCTGATGCCGGCATCGAGCTTCACCTCGGCAGCGACCGCCAGGCGCAGGTCCTTGGCCACTGCCGCCAGATCGCGGCCGCGCACGTCGACATAGACCCAGCCCGAAGGCCGCGCGTTTTCGCTCTTGAGCATCGCCGGCCCGTCGCTGATCAGGACGCGGGCGACGCTGCCGAGGGTGATCTGCTGACCGCTTGGCGTCAGCAGCGGCAGATCGGTGAGCCGCTGCGGCGTGTCGCGCCATTCGCGCGGGAAGCGCAGGTTGACCGGAAAGCGCGCCCTGCCCTCGACCGTCTCGGTGACGTTTTCGCCGCCGATGGCGCCGCTGACCAGGGCCTGCAGATCGGCGATGTTGAGCCCGTAGCGTGCGGCGGCGACGCGGTCGATCTGCAGGTCGATATAGCGTCCGCCGGTCAAGCGCTCGGCCAGCGCCGACGAGACCCCCGGCACCGTCTTGGCCACTTGTTCGATGCGGCCGGCGATGCGGTCGATGGCGGCGAGATCAGCGCCGCTGACCTTGACGCCGATCGGGCTCTTGATGCCGGTGGCCAGCATGTCGATGCGGTTGCGGATCGGCGGCACCCAGAGGTTGGACAGGCCTGGCACCTTGACTGCCTGATCGAGTTCTTCGATCAGCTTTTCTGGCGTCATGCCGGCGCGCCATTGTTCGCGCGGCTTCAGCTGGATGGTGGTTTCAAACATCTCCAGCGGTGCCGGATCGGTGGCGGTCTCGGCGCGGCCGGCCTTGCCGAAGACGCGCTCGACCTCGGGCAAGGTCTTGATCATCCGGTTGGTGACTTGCAGCAGCTCGGCGGCTTTTTGCGCCGACAGCCCGGGCAGCGCCGAAGGCATGTAAAGCAGATCGCCTTCGTCGAGCTTGGGCAGAAATTCACCACCCAGATGCAGCAAGGGCCAGGCCGTGGAAGCGAGCAGCGCCAGTGCGATCGCCAGCGTCATGCGGGGGGACTTCAAAACCCATTCCAGCGCCGGGCGGTAGCAGGCGATCAGGCCGCGGGTCAGCGGGTTCTTGTGCTCGGCCGGAATGCGGCCGCGGATCCAGTAACCCATCAGGACCGGGATCAAGGTGACCGATAGCCCGGCTGCCGCGGCCATCGCATAGGTCTTGGTGAAGGCCAGCGGGCCGAACAAGCGCCCTTCCTGGGCCTCCAGCGTGAACACCGGGATGAAAGACAGCGTGATGATCAGCAGCGAGAAAAACAGCGCCGGGCCGACCTCTTCGGCGGCTTGCGTCATCACCTGCCAGCGTTCTTCGCCTTCGAGCCGCTGATCGGGATGTTGATGCTGCCAGGCCTCGATTTTCTTGTGGGCGTTTTCGATCATCACCAGCGCCGCGTCGACCATCGCGCCGATCGCGATCGCGATGCCGCCCAGCGACATGATGTTGGCGTTGATGCCTTGGTAGCGCATCACCGCAAAAGCCATCAGCACGCCCAGCGGCAGCGCGATGATCGCCACCAGCGCCGAGCGCAGATGCCACAGGAAGGCCGCGCAGACCAGGGCGACGACGATGAACTCCTCGATCAGCTTGTGCGACAGATTGCTGATCGCGCGTTCGATCAGCGCGCTGCGGTCATAGGTATTGATGACTTCAACCCCGGGCGGCAGGCTCTTTTGCAACTCGGCCAGTTTGGCCTTGACCGCGGCGATGGTGGTCTGCGCGTTCTTGCCCGAGCGCAGGATGACGATGCCGCCAGCGACTTCGCCCTCGCCGTCGAGTTCGGCGATGCCGCGGCGCATTTCGGG
>CAMDHE010000082.1 GCA_945898095.1 Roseateles toxinivorans
ACATTCTTCGCCAGATCGATACCAGTGGCAATAATGGTCATGGGACTTCTCCTTTGGAGTGGTGATGAGGGTTCGGACTTCCCATCTTGGCACTTTGTTCTGGCCTCCGCACTGCGGAGAACTCAGGGGAAGTCCCTTTCATTCGCGAGCGGGTGCGGTGCGGATCGGGATGGGATGCAAGGCGCATTTTGCGGCCAATAGCGCGTGCTATTGGCAATAAATGCAACGCCGCAGACCGCCCGAGGCCGCGCTAGCACAAACCGTGAGGGGTTATGCAAAGCATCCCAAGGGCAATATAGCTATCGCTGCAAAAAATACTGATGGCTCAGGCAGCGACCAAACCAGATATCTTTATCAGCGCAAATTTCATAACTGCTTGCTTGACCAGGCCTTTTCATAGGCGCTGTCTCCGATACTCAAATAACCGCCCGGTGCTGATTTTGCTACCGCCCCGATGTGGTAGCAGAAGGCCTGACCATTCAGGTATCCGACCAGCGCCTTGTGGGCCCACAAGGCAGCGAAATGATCCTCTACCGCGCTCGGACCGCCGGGGATAAAGTTGTCGGCCAGCAGTTTCTTCATGATCGCGGTATTGAATACCGACGGCATGAAAGAGAATGATTCATGGGTTCTGCCGCTACCGATCCAGCCGGTGTTTTCCTTGTCGATGCGGATCCGATGAAGGCGGCTGCCGTCATGGGTGATCAACTGGTTCCCTTCCCGGCGGAACGGCTGGTGGACCAATGGTGCTCGCAGGTAGACCTGATGAAGATCGGGCAACATTGCATGCATTTTTAGCGCGGGCCCGATAAAATCCGCAGCTAGGTAAAAATAATGGTCGGGCTCAAGGTAGATGAATTGTTCGGTTTGTACCGAATCTACCAAAGTCTTGAAGACGTCGAAATAGCCGCGATGCTCGCCATCCCGGAATTGCTTGAGAAGATTGATCTTATGCTGGCGGCAAAATCCAGGTAAATCCTCGCTGCGCATGGGCGAGCGGTCATCCACCATATTATGGATGATATTGACTGGTGACTGATTGCAGCGGTAGAACGACTCGAAGGTCTGTTCCAGATAGTTCCACCGCTCCGGCGCATTGATATGTACAGGAGTTAATATGGTGATGTTTGCCATGATGCTCTGACCCTCTCGCTGTTTTTCATATTCATATTATGCTTGACGGTCGACATTAATCTCCGAAGCGCGATTTCTACATGCTCCGCCGGTACTGCCCGCCGACCTCGAACAGCGCGGCGGTGATCTGACCGAGGCTGCAGCAGCGCACCGCTTCCATCAGAACTTCGAACACATTCTGGTTGGCGATCACGGCTTGCTGCAGACGCGCCAGCATGGGGCCTGATTCGTTGGCATGGAGGGCCTGGAAGGCGTGCAAACGGGTCAGCTGGGACTGCTTTTCGTCCTCAGTTGAGCGCGCCAACTCGATCGGCCCGGTCGCCTGTTCGCCATGCGGATTGCGGAAGGTGTTGACGCCGATGATCGGGTATTCGCCGGTGTGCTTGAGCATCTCGTAATGCATGCTCTCTTCCTGGATCTTGCTGCGCTGGTAGCCGGTCTCCATCGCGCCGAGCACGCCGCCACGCTCGGCGATCTTTTCGAATTCGGTCAGCACGGCTTCTTCGACCAGTTCGGTCAACTCGTCGATGATGAAAGCACCCTGGCTCGGATTCTCGTTCTTGGCAAGACCCCATTCGCGGTTGATGATCAACTGGATCGCCATCGCACGGCGCACGCTGTCTTCGGTCGGCGTGGTGATCGCTTCATCGAAGGCGTTGGTGTGCAGGCTGTTGCAGTTGTCATAAACCGCGATCAAGGCCTGCAGCGTGGTGCGGATGTCGTTGAACTGGATCTCCTGGGCATGCAGGCTGCGACCGCTGGTCTGGATGTGATATTTGAGCTTTTGCGAACGCTCGTTGGCGCCATATTTGTCGCGCATCGCGATTGCCCAGATGCGCCTGGCGACCCGGCCCAGCACCGTGTATTCGGGGTCCATGCCGTTGGAAAAGAAGAAGCTCAGGTTCTGCGCGAAATCGTCGATATGCATGCCGCGCGCCAGATAGGCTTCGACGAAGGTGAAACCATTCGACAAAGTCAGCGCGAGCTGGGTCAGCGGGTTCGCGCCGGCCTCGGCGATGTGATAACCGCTGATCGAGACCGAGTAGAAGTTGCGCACCTGGTGGTGCACGAAATATTCGGCGATGTCGCCCATCACCTTGAGCGAGAACTCGGTCGAGAAGATGCAGGTGTTCTGGCCCTGATCCTCCTTCAGGATGTCGGCCTGCACGGTGCCGCGCACATTCGCCAGCACCCAGTCCTTGATCTTGGCGGCTTCGTCAGCGGTCGGGTTGCGGCCGTTGTCGTCCTTGAACTTGGCCAGGTTCTGGTCGATCGCGGTGTTCATGAACATCGCCAGAATCGTCGGTGCCGGGCCGTTGATCGTCATGCTGACCGAGGTCGTCGGGCTGCAAAGATCGAAGCCGTCGTAGAGTACTTTCAGGTCGTCAAGCGTGGCGATCGAGACGCCCGAGTTGCCGACCTTGCCATAGATGTCGGGGCGCAAATCGGGGTCATTGCCGTAGAGCGTGACCGAATCAAATGCGGTCGACAAACGCTTGGCCGGCATGCCGGCTGAAACCAGCTTGAAGCGCCGGTTGGTGCGGAAGGCATCACCTTCGCCGGCGAACATGCGGGTCGGGTCCTCGCCCTCGCGCTTGAAAGCGAACACCCCTGCGGTGTAAGGGAAACTGCCGGGAACGTTCTCCAGCATCAACCATTTCAGCCGCTCGCCATGATCCTCATAGCTGGGCAGCGACACCTTGCGGATCTTGCTGCCCGACAGGCTGGTCGAGACCAGCGCAGTGCGGATTTCGCGGTCGCGGATCTTTACCACATAGTCGTCGCCGGCATAAGCGAGTTGCATTTCGGGCCATTGCGCCAGCAGCCTGGCTGCGGCCCCATCGATCTTCGCTGCGCGCCGTTGCGCCAGTTCGGTCAGCGCTTCGCCGGCACGATGCTTTTCGGGGTTGTCCTCATGCAGCATGCGCGCGCTTTCGGTCAACTGCTGGACCTCGCGCGCGAGCTTGGCCTGGCTGTTGGCGCGCTGCTTGTAGCCGCGCACGCTGGCGCTGATTTCGGCCAGGTAGCGCACCCGCGCCGCCGGCACGACCGGTGTCTGCTGGGTGCTGTGGCGGGTGTCGGCCAGCGGCAGCCGGCCGGCTTCGAGCCGCAAGCCAAGCGCGGCCAAGCGCGGCTTCAATGCCTGGTACAGCGCGGTCACGCCATCGTCGTTGAAGCGGCTTGCCATCGTGCCGAATACCGGCATTGCCTCGGTCCGGCTGGTCCAGGCTTCGCGGTTACGCTGCACCTGCTTGGCCACATCGCGCAGCGCGTCTTGCGCACCCTTGCGGTCAAACTTGTTGATCGCGACGAACTCGGCAAAGTCCAGCATATCGATCTTCTCTAGCTGGCTGGCGGCGCCGAATTCGGGCGTCATCACATACATCGGCAGGTCGACCAGCGGCACGATCGCCGCATCGCCCTGGCCGATGCCCGAGGTCTCGACAATGATCAAATCAAAGCCTGCGACCTTGGCCGCAGCCAGCACATCGGGCAAGGCCTTGGAGATTTCACTGCCGAAATCGCGCGTCGCCAGGCTGCGCATGAAGACGCGGGCGCCTTGCTGCCAAGGATTGATGGCGTTCATGCGGATGCGGTCGCCGAGCAGCGCGCCACCGCTCTTGCGCCGCGAAGGGTCGATCGAAATCACCGCGATGCGCAGGCTGTCGCCCTGGTCGAGCCGCAGCCGACGGATCAACTCATCGGTCAGGCTCGACTTGCCGGCGCCGCCGGTGCCGGTGATGCCCAGCACCGGGGTCTTGATCGACTGCGCTTGCAGATGCAACTCGGCCAGCAATGCAGCATCGGCCTTGCCACTCTCGAGCGCGGTCATCAACTGGGCCAAGGCGCGCCAAGCCGCTTCGCCATGGCCCTGGACCGCTTGCAGTGACTTCGGCGCATGGATGCTGAAGTCAAGGTCGCAAGTCATCATCATTTCGCCGATCATGCCGGCCAGTCCCATGCGCTGACCGTCTTCAGGGCTGAAGATGCGCACGCCAACTGCGGCCAGCGCCTCAATTTCTTCCGGCACGATCACGCCGCCGCCGCCGCCGAAGACCTGGATATGCTCGCCGCCGCGCGCCTTCAGCAGCTCGACCATGTACTTGAAATATTCGACATGGCCACCCTGGTAAGAGCTGATCGCAATGCCTTGCGCGTCTTCCTGTAGCGCTGCTGTGACGACCTCGTCGACCGAGCGGTTATGGCCGAGGTGGATGACTTCGGCGCCCATGCCCTGCAGGATCCGCCGCATGATGTTGATGGCTGCGTCATGGCCGTCAAACAGGCTTGCTGCAGTGACGAAACGGACCTTGTTCACCGGACGGTAAGCGGCCAGGGATTGGTATTCTGCAGACAGATCGGACATCGGGAAACTCCAGCGACGGCATCGATACCGCCATTTCTTGTCGGGAAGGCGGGTCGATTTTAAGGGCTGATTGACGTTGACGTTAACGTCAATTCGTACGCCATCCTTTTGCGGTTGTTGTCCAGGGCCGATCCGGGCCCTTGGGAATGTTCCAAAGTTATAGTCCGGGCGACAGGCCATCCCTTGCCGTGCGGCCCACGGCGCCAGTTATCGGCCGCAACCCGGCTGCCACGATATGCAAACTGCAAGCTGTTTTCGATTCATTCTGGCCATTGCTGCGGCGGTGCTGATGATCGCGCCTGGCGCACAGGCCAAGCCCTTGGTCTACTGCGCTGATTCAGGCCCTGAAGGTTTTGATCCCGGCTTGTGGGACAGCGGCAGCACCAATACGGTCACCCGGCAGATGTTCCAGGGCCTGCTTGCGTTCAAGCGTGGCACCACGGCGATAGAACCAAAGCTGGCAACGTCCTGGACGGTTTCACCCGATGCCAGGATCTTTACCCTCAATCTGCGGCGCGGTGTCAATTTCCACAAGACGCCTTATTTCACGCCTACAAGGCCGATGAATGCCGACGATGTGATGTTCACCTTCGGCCGCTTCATCAACCCGGAACATCCGTTCAACAAGGCCTTTCCGGCGCTGTTCGTCTATCCGCAGAACATGGGCCTGGCCAAGCTGATTGACGGCATCGACCGGGTCGATGACTACACCGTGCGCTTTCGCCTGAAGGCACCGAATGTCACTTTTTCGACCATTTTTGCCCTGGCCTGGGCGGCGATCCACTCGGCCGAATATGCCGACAAGTTGCTCAAGGAAGGCAAGGCCAGCCAGATCAACAATTTGCCGGTCGGCACCGGCCCCTACCGCTTCAAGTCCTACACCAAGGATGATGTGCTGCGCATGGATGCCAACCCGGATTTCTGGGGCAACAAGCAGCAGACCAATGCACTGGTCTTCAGCATCAGCCGCGAGCCCAATGTGCGGGTGCAAAAGCTGCTTGCCGGCGAATGCCAGGTGACTGCGGCGATCCGTGATGTCGATATGGCTGCGGTAGACGGCAAACCCGCCATCATCGTGATGAAGACGCAGGCGCTGAATTTGTCCTACCTGTCCTTCAATATGCGCAAAGCGCCGACCGACAAGCGCGATGTTCGCGAAGCGCTCGATATTGCCGTCGACCGCGATGCGATCTTCAAGGCGCTTTTCCCGCGCGGTGACGCGATCCAGGCAGTCAGCGCCTTTCCACCCTCGATCCCGGGCTACAACAAAAAGCTGAAAAACGAATACAACCCTGAGCGGGCGCGCCAGTTGCTGGCCAAGGCTGGTTTCGCCGGCGGGATGGAAATCGATCTCTGGGCCTTGCCGGTGGCGCGTCCGACCAATCCGAACGGCCAGTTGATGGCGCAGTTGATCCAGCAGGATTGGGCCAAGATCGGTGTCAAGGCCAGCATCAGGACATTCGAGTGGGGCGAATACCTGAAACGCGCCAACAACGGCGAGCACAGCGTTTACATGAGCGGCTGGGGCGGCGAGACCGGCGATGCCGACGAGTTTCTGACCCCCAACCTGAGCTGTGCGGCCAACCAGAGCGGAGTCAAGTTCTGCAACAAGGACTTCGAGAAATTGATCGACGATGCTCGCGCCACGGTCGACCCGAAAAAGCGCGCAGTCATGTACGAACAGGCGCAGGAGATTTTCAAGCGCGAACGTCCCTGGATCACGATGGCGCATTCAGCTGTCTACATCCCCCTCAGCCGCGATGTGGTCGGTTTCATCATGGCGCCCAACGGCAGTGTCGACTTCGAAAACGTCTACAGAAAATGAAGTCTGGCCGCGCTCAGGCTGCGCATTGCGCTGAATTGAACTCATGTGGCTGAGGCATATCGAGGTCTTCCACGCGATCAATCTGCTGACCAGCGCAAATGCACCGCTGCCGCAATCAGCCCCTTGTCTGGTGAAATATATCGGCGAAGCGGCGTGCAATTGCCTCGAAAGCCTGGAGAACATTCCTTGATCAGTTGCGAAGATATTCCGTCCCATGCTGACTTCCGGGCGCTGTCGAGCATCTCAGGCATCAGCATCGACTTGCGCTATGCCTCGCCCGACAACTTTGTCGGCCGGGCGGTTTATGGCGGGATCGATTGCGCCTGGCTGCGGCGCGAAGCCGCCGATGCGCTGCAAATCGCTGCCGACTGGCTGGCCGCACAGCGCCCCGGTTACCAGTTGCTGGTGCTTGACGCCTTGCGCCCGCAGCGCGTCCAGGAGGTCTTGTGGAGCGAGCTGCAAGGTACACCGCTGACCCAATACCTGGCCCATCCCGAGCGCGGCTCGATCCATTCCTTCGGCATGGCCGTCGATGCCAGCCTGCTCGACTCGCAAGGGTTGGAAGTCGACATGGGTTCGGGTTTTGACGAAATGACGCTGTTTTCCCACCCTGACCATGAGGTCGAATATCTGGCCCAGGGGCTGCTGCAGCCGCAGCATCTGGTCGAGCGCGGCTGGCTGCGTGCGGCGATGCGGCATGCCGGGTTTCAATCGATCAGCACCGAATGGTGGCATTTCGATTTCGGCGATCGCATCGCCGTCAGGCGCGATCTGCCGCGCGTGCTTTAGTATAAATTTGGAGCCTTCAAAATGACCCCACCGCGCCGCCAATTCGTTCAATCCATCGCTGCGATCAGCGGCGGACTGGCGCTCGGTTCGAGCCAGGCCGTGCCGCGCCGGCAGGCGGTCTATCCGCAACGACTGCGCCCGGGTGATATGGTGGCCCTGGTGAGCCCGGCCAATGCCACTTTCGAGCGCGAGCCGGTCGAGATCGCCACCGAGGCGCTGCAGGCCATCGGCTTCAAGGTCAGGCATGGGCCCAATTTGCTGGCACGCTATGGCCAATTTGCCGGCAGCGATGCGCAGCGCGCGGGCGACATCAATGCCATGTTTGCCGACGACAGCGTGGCCGGCATCCTGGCGCTGACCGGCGGCTCCGGTTGTAACCGCATCGTCGACAAGCTCGACTACGGGTTGATCGCGGCGAAGCCGAAGTTCTTCGGCGGCTTCAGCGACCTGACCTCGCTGCTGAATGCGATCCAGTCGCAGACCGGGTTGGTCACCTTCCATTGCCCGATGGGCGCTTCGGAATGGAACAAGTTCAGCCTGGAAAGTTTTCGTTCTGTCGTCATGGCCGGAGATGCTGCCTTGCTCGGCAACCCGAAGACTGAGTCCGGCAACATGCTGGTGCAGACCCAGGACCGTATCAGCACGCTGCGCCCGGGGCGTGCCAGTGGCAGGCTGGTCGGCGGCAATCTGGCCGTGCTCAGTTCGCTGGCGGGGTCGATCTACTGGCCCGACTTTCGCGGCGCGATTCTCTTCCTGGAGGAGACCAATGAATATATCTACCGCGTCGACCGCATGCTCTCGACGCTGCGCCTGGCCGGCGCGCTGGACCAACTCTCAGGCGTGGTGCTGGGTAAATTCACCAAATGCGATCCCGGCGACGGTTTCGGCACGCTGACGCTCGACGAGGTGTTCGACGATTACTTCAAGAGTCTGGGCGTGCCGGTTTTCCGCGGCGCGATGATCGGTCACATCAAGCTCAAGCACACGCTGCCGATCGGCGCCCCGGTGGCGATCGACGCCGAGGCGGGCACGATCCAGTTGCTCGGACCGGCGGTGCTCTGACCCTGGATTCAGCAGTTGACCGCTTTTGACCCGACTCATTGCTGGCGCGTGACCCATTCGGCCAGCGCGTCGATGACTGGCCAGCCCTTCGATCCGGCTTGCTCTTCGTTGAGCATGGCCACCAGCACCCAGGGCTGATTGCCGGCGTCATAGACATAACCGGCGACTGCCGCGACATTACGCAGCATGCCGGTCTTCAAGCGGGCACGGCCGTCGGAACTGCTGCCCTTCAGCCGGCGCCAGCGCGTGCCATCAACCACGGCCACAGGCATGCTATTGAGCAATTCAGGCGCCTGCGGGCTCTCCCAGGCGCTGACCAGCAGCGCCGCCATTTGCGCCGGTTTGATCCGCTCCAGCCTCGACAAGCCCGAGCCGTTCTCCATGACCAGACCGCTGGCATCGATGCCTTTGGCGGCAAACCAGTTGCGAACCACGCGCTCCGAGGCCTTCAAAGTGTCTTCATCAGCGCCGGCTGCCGCGGCACCGAGCCGCAGATAGACCAGTCTTGTCAGCGGGTTGTCGCTGCGTTTCATCATGCCGCGCATCAATTCGGCCAAGGGCCTGCCTTGATGGCTGGCCAGTACCAGGCTGCCGGCAGGTGTGGCGGCTTCGCGGTCACCCGGGCCCATCACGCCGCCGAGTTCGCGCCAGATCTGGCGCAAGGCTTGCGCAGTCAGCCATTGGCGCTCGATCAGATTGAGCTCGAGTTGCTGGCTGCATTGGCGCGGGAAAGTACCCTTCAGGTGCAAGGTAACGCCTTGCGCATGCTGCGTCGCGCCGGGAATTTTCCACCCCTCTTCCCAGGACGAGCAGGGCTTGTCGACCAGCTTCATGGCGCTTGCATCGACGCTGATACCGGGCCAGGCCGGGCTGGTCCTGCCACTGACGGCCTTTGCGTCGGAACTCAGCGCATAGCTGAGCAGGTTGCCATTCAGGCCCAAGGCATCGGGGATCACGTTGTACTGGAACTCTGGCGCCTCGTCGAACTGCGGCGCGTCGATGTCCAGTCTGGCCGGCTTGAACAAGGTCCGGTCGACGACCAGTCCGCCCTGGATTTCGCGCAGCCCCTGTTCGCGCAAGTTGCGCAGCATGGCCCACAGGGCCGGCCAGTCGAGGTCGTTGTCAGCTCCGCCGCGAACATAAAGCGGACCGGCCAGGCTATCCCCCGACCAAGGGGCTGCAGCCATCAAATCAGTGCGGCCGCGGGAATTGGCGCCGAGCTGTTCGAGCGCAACAACGGCGGTCACTACTTTCAGCGTCGAGGCCGGTTGCAGCGGAACTTGCTCGCGTAAACGCAGGCCGCGGTCGCGCTCGCGCAGCGGGAAGGCGATCAGACCCAGCGAACTTTCCTGCAGGCCGGCCTTGGCCATGGCTTGGCGAACTTCGGCGGGCAAGGGGGTCTGCGCGATGGCTGTGGCTGCCAGGCCAAGGCCGGCTACAAATAGGAGGAGTTGTTGCAGAATCATCTGGTTTCATGGCAGTAATGCCGGTATTTTCACCGATTCAAGTGGCTGCCATGGCAAGACGACGTCAGACTCATGCCCTCAGGTTATGAGCCATGAACAAGCATTCAGTATCCTTGGCGCAACACATCAGGCTTTTCCCGATGACATAAATATGTAAAATTGAAAGATGATGCAGTTAACCTGACGTTAATGTTGTTGAATTCTTTTAAAGGATTGAAACCGTGAAATTAAAAAAACTAGCTCGCAACCTCGCGCTGATCGGCGTCGGGGTTCATCTGGTCGGTGCCGCGATGGCGCAGACAGCCCCGGTGCAGAAGATTGAACGGGTCGAGGTCACTGGTTCAAGCATCAAGCGGATCGCCAGCGAAGGCGCGTTACCGGTACAGGTCATCACGGCTCAAGACCTTGAAAGACAGGGCATCACCACCGCCGACCAGTTGATCAGTTCGCTCAGCAGCAATGGCAGCGGCATGGACAACCTGTCCAGCAATTCCGATGTCGCAGCAGGCACCGGACGCGGCAACAACGGTTTGTCTGCAGCCAATCTGCGCGGTCAAGGCTCGGCTGCCACGCTGGTCTTGCTGAACGGCCGTCGCGTATCAACTGCCGGTTTGAACGGCGGTGTCGTCGATCTGAATTCAATCCCGATGGCAGCCATCGACCGGATCGAAATCCTGAAAGACGGCGCATCGGCGATTTACGGTACCGATGCGATCGGCGGCGTGATCAACTTCATCCTGAAGAAGAACTACAGCGGCCTCCAGATGTCGGCATTCACCGATGCCACCGAACAAGGCGGCGGCAACATCACCCGCTTCAGCATGACTGGTGGCAAGGGCGATCTGGCGACCGACAAGTACAACCTGTTGTTCTCGGTGACGCACAGCGAGAGTCAGGCGCTGCTTGCCGATCAGCGCGACTTCGTCAATACCAACCAACCGAGTCGAGGCCTGTCGACTGACACGCGCGGCACGCCATTCGCGACGATCTTCCCGCTCAGTTCGACGTGGACTGCGCTGAGTAAAAACAGCAGCAGCGGTCCGTTGCTGCCAGGCACCACCGTGGCGGCCAATAGCGTCAATGTCCTGGCCCTGCCAGGTGCTGCTGGTTGCGCTTCCGTGCCAGGCATGTTTGCTTACAACGCAGCCTTGTGGGCGTCGCCTGCTTCCGCCTTGGCTTGCGCCGTGGACACCGGCCGCATGGGCGTTCTGCAGCAACCGCTGAAGACCACCAATGTGGTGGCCCGGGGTACCGTGCAATTGGGCGAGCATCAGCTCTTCGCCGAATTCATCGCTTCGCAGTCAGATTCGGCCAAGTCCTTTTCGTCGAACCAGATTTCCACCAGCACTTCGACCACCAGTTTCTTCCGCAACCTGGCCTACCCGAGCACCGGCGCTTCGTACAACACGGTGTTCAACCAGCTGGTTGCTGCCTTCCCGCAGCTCGAGGCCAACCGTGGCCAGCCGCTGGCTTTCCGCTGGCGCTGCAATGAATGCGGTCGGCGTGAAATCGACACCAACAACAAGGCCACGCGCTTTCTCGTCGGTGCCGAAGGCCCGCTGCCTTTCATGGCCAACTGGGATTACCGTGCCGGTGTCTCGACAGCCAGCAGCGAAGCGACATCGGTGCTTGGCGGGGGCTATTTCTATGGCGCAGCATTCGCGAACCTTCTCAATACCGGCGTCCTGAACCCCTTCCTGCTGCCCGGTCAGACTCAGACCGCAGCGGCCATGACCGCGCTGCAGGCGACTTCGGCCAATGGCACCACGCTCTACGGCGGCAAGACCTCGCTGGCCCAGGCTGATGCCGTTGCCACCGGGCCCTTGTTCAAGCTGCCGGCCGGCGAAGTGATGGCCGCTGTCGGCGTTGACATGCGCACCGAGAAATTCAAGTTCAACGGCAACGCGACCGATCTGGCCACCCAGGCCACGATCTTCAACGCGCCGTTCGACAGCATCAATAACCTGAACACGGTGACGCGTGATGTCAAGGCGATATTCACCGAAGTGCTGGTGCCGGTTACCAAGCGGCTCGAGGCAACGCTGGCAGTGCGCCATGACGATTACACCGGCTTTGGCGGCACCAACAATCCGAAGGTATCGGTCCGTTTTACCCCGATTGACCAGTTGTTGACCCGCGCTTCCTACAGCACCGGCTTCCGCGTACCGACCTTCGCACAGCAGTTCTTCGGTGTCACCGAGTCACCTTATGGCGGTGCAGGTGTCGTCGATCCGGCGAAATGCCCGGCATTGGTCGTTTCAGCAACGCCCGGTTGCACGGCGATCACCTTCAATACCCTGTTCGGTGGCAAAGCCAATCTGCAGCCTGAAAAGAGCAAGCAGAACAGCTTCGGCTTCGTCTGGGCACCGAGCAGCCAGTTCAGCGCTGGTGCTGACTGGTGGAGCATCAACCGGACCGGCACGATCCAGGCCGCGCCGCTGTCGACCTTGTTGAACAATTACAGCCTTTTCTCGCAGAACTTCATCCGCGATGGTTCAGGCAATATCGTCCAGGTCGACACCAGCTGGATCAACGCAGGCGAGACCGTCACAAGAGGTGTCGACGTCAATGCCCGCGCCAGTGGCAAGATCGGTGAAGCACGCTGGGGTTTGTTGCTTGACGGCAGCTATCTGGTCGAGAAGAAATCACGTCTGCTGGCCAGTTCAGCATTCGGCGCGAGCGAAATTGCCAAGTTCAACCTTGGCGGCGACCCAGGCCTGCGCTGGAAGCATTCGCTGACGGGTACTTATGCAAGAGGCGATTGGACCGGTTCATTGACCCAGCTGTATCGCAGCGGCTATCTGCAGGCGATGCTGCCGGGCGTGGCCAATGGCAGCGTGGTTCCTTCCAACTGGAATCCGCAGGTCGAGGCCTATTTCCTCTACAACGCCAGCATCAGCTACACCGGATTCAAGAATCTGGGCCTGATCGTCGGTATCAAGAACCTGTTCAACACAGATCCACCGTTCGCGATCACCTACGACACGAATACCGGTGCCGGCAGTTCATGGGATCCGCGCGTAGCCGACCCACGCGGCCGCTCGCTGACGCTGATGGCAAACTACAAGTTCTGACCTTCACCGCCTTTAAAAAACCCGCTGTCGGCTTGTCTGGCAGCGGGTTTTTTTCTGACTTCAAATCAGCGTCAACCGCCGCTGCGCCACGTCCATCTGCAAGCTCAAACCCAGCGGCAGCGGCAGGTTCGGCCGGCCGTGCCCCGAGGGCCAGCCGGCCAGGATCGGTTTGCCCAGCACTTGCAGGTAATCGGCCAGAACGGCATCGGGCGCTTCGGCGTCGCTGAAACTGCCGATCAGGAAGCCGGCTACCGCATCAAGTACTCCGCACAAGCGCAATTGCGCCAGCATCCGGTCTACCTTGTACGGTTCTTCGCCGATGTCTTCCAGGAACAGGATCGCCCCTTCGGCCTGCAGCGCCCAGCGCGTGCCGAGCAGGGCAGCGACCAGGCTCAGATTGCCGCCGATCAGTCGGCCTTCGACTGCGCTGCCCTGATTCAGCGGATGCGCCTGCATCAGCGGAGCGATGACATCACCGAGCTGCAGACCGCGGTGCAGCAGCGCAAACAGGTCGGCGGCAGCGTCACCGGCCTCGGCATGCAGCAGGTCTGAAGTCGGCATCGGCGCATGCAGACCCGGCAGACCGAGGCCGTCGCGCAAAGCGTGCAAGGCGGTGATGTCGCTGTAGCCGATCAACAGCTTTGGATGCCGGCTCAACAGCTCAATGTCGATGCGGTCAAGCAGCCGCACGCAACCATAGCCGCCACGCAAGCAAAGCACAGCGTCGACTTCGGGGTCGGCAAAGGCCGCGTGCAGATCGGCCAGACGCTGCTTGTCGTTGGCGGCCAGAAAGCCCAGGGTCGCCGGTCCGGCGCAGCCTGGAAAAATCTTGGCCTTGAAACCATGAGCGGCGAGCAGGCCCGGTACTTGTTCCAACTGGCCCGGCTTGGCCGGCCCGGCCGGAGCGATGATGGCCAGGGTGGCGCCCGGCGCCATGGGTTTGATCAGCATGACATCCAATCCTTCAGCTTCGTATCGATCATTGCGCCCAAGGCCGGTAGGCGCCAGGGCGAAACAGCGCGTGGATCATCCGCATAGCGGCTACCCAGGTTGCTGGTCAGCGCGATCAGGTAATGGCGTCGTGCGGGTGTAATCCCCTGCACGATGCCGGCATCGGCGCTGTAGTTCTCGGTATTGCCGGTCTTGTGGGCGAAGCGCAACTCGCCCGCCTGCGCCTTGCCAGCGGCCCAGCATGCCGGCAACCGAGCCGGCAGCCCTGCGACCCAGCCCGGAATATCCGTCAACGACCTGCTCGATAGCACTTGATGCAGTTTCTGCTCGTTCAGGCAATGCAGCACATGATCCTGGCTTCCACCCAGCAAGGCCCGCTGTGCCACCGGCAACCAGGGCGCTGCGGGCGCTCGCGGGTCGATCAGCCAGAGCAGGCGCAAGCTGTCCCAGGCCGTCATCTGCAAATGCCCGACGCCAGACCCTGCCGCATTGCCCCAGCCGCCATCGGCGCAGGTGTTCGCAAAGCGCAGTCCGTCCAGGCCATAGGCTTCAAACAACTGGTGCAATTCATTGTGAGTTTCGACGCCGGCTTCGCGCCGGATCGCGCCGCAGTCGTGCAGATGCATGACCAGCGCCGATGTCGACAGATTGCAGCTGATCGTGGTCATGTCGAAAGCCCAGTCACCGACCGGCCTCGCCCGGCCTTGAAAGCAAAGCAGCTGTTCCCAACTGCTGCGGCCCTGGTCGACCAGATGGGCGATGCCGACCAGCAACATCAGTTTGGCCAGCGAAGCCGGGTAGGGTGCAACGAAGCGCTGCGGACCTGTGCCCATCAGGGGCCGCCAGTCGATACGCTGCCAGTCGCTGCCGGGCAGCCAGGCGATCGAGCGGCCTTGCTGGTCCTGCGCATCGGCCAAAAAAGCGATATTGCGCACCGCGCCGGCATCGGCGGCGATGTCGGCGATCAGGCCTTGCGGATGCTCGCGCGAGAACAGCACATTGGCGAATACCGGCGCTTCAGCTTCAGGAAAGGCAGCGACCGCCAGGTCGATATTCGGGTGCAAGCCGACCGCTGCGCCGCCGAGCATGGCATCCGCGCATTGCTCGAAGCGCTGCGTCCGCACCGCTTCGAGCAGCGCCTGGGCCAGATCGGCTCGTTGCACCCGGAGGATCAGCTGAGCACGGCCGCCATGGCCTTGGCCGTCGCTTCGACATTGCTGCTGTTGAGCCCGGCGATGCACATACGCCCCGAACGCAGGATGTAGACGCCGAACTCGTCCTTCAATCGGTCAACCTGGGCCGGACTCAGGCCGGTGTAGGCGAACATGCCGCGTTGGGTCAGGAAATAGTCGAAATCGCGACCCGGCAACTTGGCGGAAAGCACGCTGTACAAAGCCTGGCGCATGGCCTGGATACGCTCCCGCATGGCGGTGACTTCGCCTTCCCATTGGCTGCGCAACGCCGGCGTGGTCAGGACGCGGGCAACGACCTGACCGCCATGCATCGGCGGGTTTGAGTAGTTGCGGCGGACCGTGAACTTCAGCTGACCGAGCACATTGACCGCCTGTGCCGCATCGGGGCAGACCACGCTCAAGCCACCGCAGCGTTCACCGTACAAGCTCATGTTCTTCGAGAAACTGTTGGCGACGAAAAAGGACAGGCCGGCCTCGGCGAGCGCGCGGATGGCAAAGCAATCTTCCTCGATGCCATCGCCATAGCCCTGATAAGCCAGGTCGAGGAAAGGCAGCAACTGGCGCGCTTGCAGTACCGGTATCAATTCCAGCCATTGCGCCCGGGTCAGGTCGACACCGGTCGGGTTGTGGCAGCAGGCATGCAGCAGCACGACGCTTTGCGGCGCCAGCGCGTTGATTGCCGCCAGCATGCCAGCAAAGTCGAGGCCGCCGGTGGCCGCGTCGTAATAGGGATATGACTTGACTTCAAGCCCTGCGCCCTCGAAGACCGCGCGGTGGTTGTCCCAGGTCGGATCCGACATATAGACCTTGCTGGCAGGGAAATAGCACTTGATGAAATCAGCGCCGACTTTCAATCCGCCGCTCGAGCCGACGCTCTGGATCGTCACCGTGCGTGCCAGCACCGGGTTGGCCGCGCCGAACAACAGCGCCTGCACAGCGCTGCGGAAATTTGCAGCACCTTCTATCGGCAGATAGGGCCTGGCGCCGGCATCGGCTACCACGGCGAGCTCAGCCTGGCGCACCGAATCGAGCAGCGGGATGCGTCCGGCATCGTCGAAATAGATGCCGATCGACAGATTGATCTTGTCCTTCCTGGGGTCTTTCTGGAAGTCCTCGTTGAGGCTCAGGATAGGATCGCCGGCATAGGCGTCGACATGTTCGAACATAGTGGAAACTCCGGGGACGGCGGGCTGCTGTTGGCGCCATTATCGGTGCCCAGGCCGGTCAGATTTTCAGCGCCGCCTCGATGTCCTGGCGGAGTTTTTCGGGGGCATCGTTCGGCGCATAGCGCTTGACCGGCAGGCCGTCGCGGCCGACCAGGAACTTGGTGAAATTCCACTTGATCGCTTCGGTGCCGAGCAGGCCGGGTTTTTCGCCTTTCAGCCATTGCCAGAGCGGGTCGGCAGCCGCGCCATTGACATGGACCTTGGCCATCATCGGGAAGGTCACGCCGTAGTTCTTTTGGCAGAAGGCGGCGATCTCTTCATTGCTGCCGGGGTCCTGGCCGCCGAACTCGTTGCTCGGAAAGCCGAGCACGACCAGGCCTTGCACGGCATAGTCCTTCCACAACTGCTCTAGCCCCTTCAATTGCGGCGTGAAACCGCAGGCGCTGGCGGTGTTGACGACCAGCAGGGCCCGGCCGCGCAAGCTGGCCAGATCGAAAGGTTGGCCGTCAATCGAGACCAGCTGAAAATCAAATGCAGTCATATTCCTCCCCATACCCAATGGCAATATCAAGCCGCGATATTAGCGCCGGTACCGGAATCATGTCGAGCCAGCGTTGACAGCAGCGCAGCGGCCAGAATGCAGGCTCCGCCGATGGCGGTGGGCAGGTCGAGACTGCCGCCGCCGAGCCACAGGGCCGAGGCTGCTGCCACCGGCACTTCGGTCAGCATCACGACCGCGGTGACATTGGCCGGCAAGCGCACGGCGCCATATTGCAGCGCCAGATTTGAGGCGAAGAACAGCATGGCCATGCCCGCCAGCGGCAGCAGCCATAGGGGCCCTGGCAGCGAAGGCCAGGCGATGAAATCTACTGCAGCCATCGCGCCGGCTGCCAGCCCCGCGACCAGCACGCCGCCGCTGAACATCGCCAGCGCACGGGCATGGGCGCTGCGCGCGGCTTCTCGCCGCAGCAGCACATTGTTCAAGGCGAAGGTGAAACCACCGGCCAGTCCCAGGGCATCGGCCAGATTCGAAGGGAGCGGCAGGCCGCCGCCTGCCGGCATCAAGACGATCGCCGCACCGCCCAGCGCCAGCAGCATGCGCAGCCCCGCCAGCCAGGTCAGTCTTTCACCCAGGATCAAGCGCGCCAGCAGCAGCGACCACAAAGGCATCAGGTAGAAAAGCAGCACGACGCGCACGACATCGCCGAGCGCCACGCCCCAGTTGAAGGCGGTATTGGTCAACCCCGCAGCCAGCATGATCAGCCAGAGCGAAGGCGTGCGCAGCAGCTCGTTCCAGGCTTGCGGCTTGTTCAGGCTGATGACCAGCAGGGAGACCAGGTACAGCGCGACCGTGGCCCACAAGGGATGCAGGCCCGCCGCTTGCAATTGCCTGAACGGCCACCATGACAGACCCCAGATCAGGGCGTTGAAAATCAAACCTAGGACGGGCATCAGCGCAGGGACAGAAAAATGGGGTCAGAGTGATTTTCTCACGGTCTCATGCTGGCCAAGATTTGTCCGGAATCGGCTTTTGAACAGGGAATGCCGGGCGAGCAAGGTCTGGCAGCAGGAATCCGAAAAAACGACGGAAAATCTCTCACGGCGCTTGTCATGGCGTGTTCTACACACAAGCTTCGACTTCAAGGGAATTTCAGCATGGACAGAATTGTCGTGATCGGCACCGGAACCATGGCCGATGGCATCGGCGCCGGGTTTATCGAAGCGGGCGCAGCGGTGGTTTTTCTCGGCCGCAGCGTCGAGAAGGCGGGTCTGGCACTGGCGCGCGCGATGCAGATTGCGCAAAGCATGAACGCAGCGCCCTCGGCAGCCCGGCATGAAGCCGGCAGCATCGAGGGCTGGAACGATTGGACCGGCGTGACCTGGGTGATCGAGACGGTGGCTGAAGACTTCGAGCTCAAGCGCGATTTGTTCGCCGCACTCGATGCGCGAGTCCCGGCGGGCATTCCGATCGGCAGCAACAGCTCGGGCTTTCCGATCTCGCGCATCGCGCAGGGGCTTGCTTCAAGGCAGCGCATGTTCAACGCGCATTACTTCATGCCCGCGCATCTGGTGCCGCTGGTCGAAGTCGTGCTGGGCGAAGATTCCGACCCCCTGCTGGGCGAAGCCGTTTGCGAGCTCTACCGCCGATCCGGCAAGCGGCCGGTGCTGGTACGCAAGGACATCCCGGGCTTCCTGGCGAACCGGATCCAGCATGCCTTGATGCGCGAAGCCTTGTCGCTGATCGACAGCGGCATCGCCTCGGCTGCCGACGTTGACACCGCCGTGCGCTACAGCTTCGGCTTCCGCTATGCCGCGGCCGGCCCGGTGCTGCAAAAGGAGATTTCGGGCTGGGACAGCATGGCGCGGGCGGCGGTTGAAATTTATCCTTCACTGTCGAACAGCGCGACGCTGGCTGATTGCGTAGCCGAGCGGATCGCCGCTGGCAAGACCGGCATGAAGGCTGGCGCCGGATTCATGGAATGGCCTGCCGACAAGGCCGCAGCTGAACGCGCCGCCTACGAAAAGCGCCTGAAAGCGTCTTTCGCCGTACTCAATATGGTGGCGGAGTCCTGATTTGCCCGGTAGGAGCCAGGCCGCCGGAATAGCAATCGGCACAAATTCAAATCAACAACGAGCTGACGCCGGGCCGGCGCAGGGACTCAAGCCAGCAAAGCCGTCAGCTTGCCGCCGTAATTGGCTTCGATCTGGCCGCGGTACAGCTCGACCAGATGCTGGAGTTCATCAGCACGGGGTAGATCGCCTGGCTTGTTGCTCTGCGAGCGTCTCCAGCGGATATTTGCCAGGTTATTGGCAAAGCTGTGGATCAGTTCGGGATATTCGTTCAACAGAGTCTGCAAGGCGAACTGGTTGAACTCGTAGAGCAGGGTATCGGCCTGGGTATGAACCGACGCGCCTTGCGGCAGGAAACCGAACAGGCTGCGGCGACCGAAAAACTCGGTGGCGATGAAGTTCTCTTCGATCAAATTGTCTTCCTGATCGGCCGTTGAGCTCTTGACGATGCCTTCCGCAACGATGAACAGCGAGTTTCGGCTTTCCCCGAACTGCACCACGCTGACCCCGACCGGATAGCGCCTTGCAATCAGCAACTCGCTGATGCGCATGCAGACCTCTCTGGGGAAATCCCGCAAGATCTGCACCTGCTGGAGCAGATAGAACAAGTCGGACGAACGGTTCGAGATCTTGCTGCGCATGACCCCCTCGACCGAACCGCGCTTGGGCATCGCCACCATGATGTCGGCCTTGCGCATCGACTCGAGGATGTTCTTGATCACCGCATGCTCGGATCTCTTGGCGTCTCCGCCATTGGCGATGAAGAAGACGACCTCGTATTGCACGCCGTCAGGCAACATCCTGGTGGCAAAAACCGCCGGTGGTTTGGCATGGGTGACACCAATGGCACCCAGCGCGCCGGCATAGAGGATGCGCTCAACGCTTTCGACCGACACGTCGTAATCGATCAGCAGTTCCACCGATCGCTTCGAAATCGATTCGGGCTTGTTCAGATTCTGGATGACCTGCTTCAGCAGGCTGATATTGGGGATGATGGTGGTGCGGTCGGCCGAGGCCAGAATGGTGTTGCGCCAGGTGATCTGGTCGACGGTGCCCTGCTTGTCACCGACCCGGATGATGTCGCCGACGCTGTAGCTTTTCTCCAGGTTCAGCGTGATGCCGGCGAACAAGGCGACGGCAAAATCCTTCAGAGCAAAGCCGAGCAAGGCAGCCGAGCCTGCCAGGGTGGCGATCAGCGCGGAAATATTGCGGTCAAAGACCAGCGACAAGATGGCACAGATGCCGAAGAAAATCACGAAGCCTGAACTGATGCCGCCAATCAAGGCCGGCACCTTGGCATTCAGGCTGCGCTCGATATAGCCGTGAATCAACTCCTGCTTGATCAGGCGGGCAGTCAGCAAGGTGAAGACGAAGGCGCAACTTCCGACGATGTATTGATAGATCAGGGTTTCTGACGCTCCGCTCACATAGGCGATCGGGACGATGAAACCATCATTCAGACGGCTGAAAACGAACAGTACGATGGCCAGCGCCACCAGGCCCCGATAGCTTTGTTTCAATTTGATCTCCTCAGGTGCCAGCGGATCAGTGCTGATTGGCCGGCAGGCGCAGGACAAAGCCCGGTGCATCGCTGCTACCGACATCCAGACTGCCGCCAAAGTTCTCGAGAATCAGTTTCGCGAGCACCACTCCGACCAGGCTCTTGTAGTTGCCGACCGAACCTGAACCATGCTCGATCTGCGCCAGGAACTGCCTCGACTCGTCGAGCAAGGCGTTGCTCGGTGCGCTCGCTCCCGCGAAAGCCGAACCCGTCAAGGTCAGCAGCAGCCATTGCTCGTCGTCCTGACTGGCGGTAAAAATCACCTCGCCCTGACCCGATTGCTGCGCCGCATAGGCGACCAGGTTGCTCAAGGCGCGCACGATCAGGTCGTTATCGCCGCGGGTGCTGGGCAGATTCCCGCTGATCTGCGCGATGACCTTGAACTGGGGAAAGCGTTGATGGAGGATGCTGTCCTTGCTGACCTGCTCAACAATCTCCGAGACCGACAGGATGGTTGAAGCATCGGGAACCAGGCTTTGGCGGAAGATCTCGATTTTTTCGTAATCGCTGACCAGATAGCGCAATTGCTCGGCCTCGTTGAGTGCGAAAGACAAAGGCTTTCCGGCCGGGTGGCCGCCATCGATGTTGCGTGCAACTGTTTTCAACTGCCCGGTGATGGCGAGCAGCGGTTCGCTGATCGCCGACATCAGATTTGAAAAGAAGCGGCGCTTGATCTTCTCGATCTCCTTGACCTTGTCAAGCGCAGCATTGCCGAGCTCGATCTGCTTTTCCATCCTCCGGCGGTCGGCGCCGGCGGAGCCGAGCAGTCCGGATTTCACCGCATCCAGCATCACATAGACGATCACGAAGGCCAGTGAAAGAACCACAAAGGCCACTGCAAACTGGATGATC
>CAMDHE010000083.1 GCA_945898095.1 Roseateles toxinivorans
CTAATCCTTGCTTGCGCGCGGTCCGAACCAGACGTTGCAACATCTTGACCGTTTCCGGATAACCTTTTGTGTCCCATCGGGCTGCCCGAGCCGACAAAAACCGACTCGGGGCATAGCCGATTCGCAGTGGCGCGTCATTGCTGCGAAGACGGCATATCGTTGAACTTGGAAATACAATATTTGGAACCAGTCTTGCATTCCCAATAAACCGCTCTTGGTGCTGTGCTATTACCAACTTCGGAATCGGGCAATTCAGAATAGTTTCCTCAGAAACCCCCATATTTTTCGCAACCCACATGGGTGTCGAGTGGAAATGGCGAACTATCGTTCTACGCTGATTCCACATTACTCTGAAGTCAATCGGACTAAATATTTTGCTATCAAGCCCGATGAAGTTGTGCAGGTGCAGCACATCGCATCGCTGAACCAAGTCAATTATCTGCTGTCGATCATTTTTCCACTGTAAATCCAGGTCAAACACCATCTTGTCATACGATCCGACGGTAGCATCCAGCACGGCCCATCTTGCCTCTACTCCTTCATGCATATTCAAAGCCCGGCAAATTGAACCCGGCGCACCGACCAGAGGCGTCGTTGAAAGATGCATTATCAACATATAATTTATATTTAACTAATTAATTATTTTTATAAATACCTCAAATATATTTAGCCAATCTCCATCCAAATGGAATACCCTCAAGTTTTCGCTTGGTTTTTAGCCGAAACGGCAGGTCAATTTCGAATAGATCAAACGGCACATCACAACAGAAATTTATATGCCGCCTAGGCGTCGCCGTTGGTGATCGAGGGCTTACCGCATGAATTGATCTGGCAGAATTCAGGAACAGCACCAAAGTATTAGCCGCATAATTCACATTCTTAACAACTGTTACCTTCGATTCATCAATTTCTGCCGGAAGTTTTTCTATTTTCACCTGATTTTTGGACCGAAAAATATCGTCGGACCCTTCACATATCTCAAGATCAGCACCCTTCGAGTTGTCTTCGTCTTGACGAAAATATAGAAGCGCAGCGAACAACTCCGACGGTCGGTCGACATGCGGGCCGCGCACTACTCGTGGCTTGACTGAATAGTTCAGATAAAACTGGCATTCCATTGATACATCCGCGCCAGTTGCCAACGGATCACCACGACCGCCTGGCCGCATACCGACAGAAAAATCCCCCAGGGATCGACCAACTCTTTTTTCAATTCCTTGATTCAACGCCAGGATCTGCTCACCAGATAAATCTATTATTTCTTTGAAAAATTGCTGAGAGACATGATATTTAAAAAACTCCCTCCACATTGGCGAAATTCGCTGGTCTGAGATCACCTTACTTGCCGGATAATCAAACCAAGTATCCTTGGCCAGCCGCCCATCTAAAATTATCTCGTCCTTCGGGAATTCTTTTTCGAGTTGCTGATACACATCATTATCCAGTGCATCATTAATCACAATATGCGGATATGGGAATCTTATCAGGTTTATTTTCGCTGCATTTGATAAAATACTCAATCTATTTGATTTCTCAGCCATAATATTTCACCGCTTCAATAAATTTAATAAAACCAGACTAATTTTTCAAGAAATTAAATTTCTATTTTGTCGAGACGAGTCCATAAAGATTATAATTATTTAATCATCTGCAAACCAATATCATAAAAAAAGTTAAATTTCAATTTGTTTTCTATAACTCGATTAACTAAATCTCCAACGATAGGCTTGTTCAATCATTCGCCCAGCGGTCCTCCAACGCGACGATGTCGGTATATTTTTTTGTTCCATCCTCTTTTCTTCAAGTTTTTCTTCAAAGCCACAGACCTTGAACGAATCCCTGTTTTGGTCCAGCAACTTGCAGAGTTTTTTCAGCCGATTGATGACCACATAGTCCGGTCGACTTCTATTTCTATTTAGCAGTTCAAAGTTGTGCGTAAGTATTACAAAGGATTTCTTGCGATGTTCCAGTGCTTGCCAAAGCAGCCCTTCAATTTCAGCGAAGGTGCAGGCCGTCAGTTGCGTGTGGCGTAAGCGTGCACTGCCATCTTTGAATACTGTCATTGGATATTCTGTGATGCCTTCGCATTCAAACGGATCGGTGATTATTTCGCCTGTGCAAATTCCGCTCTTTGCTCCGTTCGTACTTTGGTTGTAACTGCTATCTATTTTTATGCAATTTGATTTCAATGCTTTCAATGTGTCTCTATTAAATCCAAAACTTCCAGCCCGGAAGGCTGATATGGGGCCGCTACCGGCTTGCTGTAGAAGGTCTTTGCTGACTTTTAGCAGGATTTTCTGTTCAGCTAGCGTGAAATTTCTAAGATACTGTTTCTTTTGTTTTGTATCTTTCAGAATTGGCTTGATTGACTCATCGACCCATTCAGTATGGAGGTGTAGTTGTATATCCTGATTTGCCTCTTTCAGCAGCCCCACAATCTCCTCCAATGGTTTTTTTCCGAATCGGGTTGAGAATAGTGGTTCGACGAAAAATACGCCTTTCAATCCATGTTCGGCCAGTATTTTCAATGCATAGGGTATGCCAAAGTTTCCTTGTGGAGTCGGGCCATAGACATAGCGCTGAAAGGCCTCAGGGAACTGCTCATCGATTCGACTCCAGTTATCACACCATATTTCCACATCAGTTGTAAAATGTACATCGAGCATTTTTTAGAATTTCTTCTTAACTTATTTATATTTCCACGCCGCATCATCCATGATTTATATATTCATGATTGTTCTCGGTGTAGATAATTTTTCATTAGTTTGACGCCGAAGCGCAATCGTGTCCGTTCCCATGGGGTATACCGCGCCAACTGGAAGGGGTCACTGGCCGCGGTATTGGCGGCTGCAACGGTGCTAAAGGCAGCAGCAAAACCGAGTTCACGCACCAATTCGACTGTTTCAGCTGAATAGTCCGTTCCTGGTTTTCCGTTCGGGTAGGCAAACAGGTCTATCTTTCTTCCCAGCATTGCCTCCAGCGCCTGTTTGCTTGCAGCGATTTCCTGCCTTGCCTTTGAACGAGTTAGCCTGGCCAGAATAGGGTGATTGGCAGTATGTGCACCGATCTGCATTCCAGCATTTTGGAGCGCGACAATCTGTTGCGTATCCATCATCAAATCACTGGGCAACTGCGTGCCTGCAGCCTGAACGACGGCATTGACCCAGTCCATCCGTTCTTGCGGCGTCAGGTATTTGATCGCTCCGATCAGTCGGCCGATTGCAGCCTGCTTGGCGGGCAGACCCTCGATGTCCATAACACCGAGCGATGCAGCGACTGTCCTGGTCAGGTCGAATACCGGCGCCTTGCACAGGCGTATGGCTTCGATGACTGAATCGTTCCACATACGGCCGCCATTCATGAAGGCGGTGGCAATGAAGAAAGTGGCCTTCAGGCCATGGCGTTGCAGTATCGGTAGCGCAATTTCGTGGTTGTCGGCATAGCCATCATCAAAGCTGATCGCCAGCGCCCTTGCAGGCAGACCACCAGAATGCATCTGGGCCACCGCCTGATCCAAGGGCAATACATTGAACCAATGTTTCACCCATGTGCACAGACGATCGAACTGCTGGGCGTCGATTTCACCGGGGAACAAGGGGTCCGGTATGGCCCGCACCCGGTGAAAGATCAGCACCTGAAGTTTGGCGCTGGCGCCAGCGGGCGACAGTCCCGCAAACGTCGATCGAATCATGCTCATGCCGCGACCACCTATCGCGGCATGGGAGTTAGCCCCAGCAGGGACTTCCACCTTGATGTCGTTCCAGGCTCGGTTTTCCAGGCTTGTTGTTGAACCCAAAGCCTTGCAGCGAGCAGAAGCACCATGATGTTGTAGGGCTGGTCGAAGTAGGCCAGGCTCAGGAAGGCGCCGCCGGCCAAATAGGCAATCAACGCCACTTGGGACATGCTGGCGAGATCAACGCACCAACTGGCTTGTGGATACCTGGGCGCCTCAGTCACTAACCAGTTCGCGGTACGCCAACTTGTCAGCCAGATGGCCAGAAAGATGAACAACCCGACGAACCCATGGTTGCCAAGAACCTGGAAATAGATGCTGTGCGCGGCATGGACTCCCACCTTGTACGGTGAATACAACTCGAACAAATCTGCCCGTGCCGGATTGAAGCCGACGCCGAATGGGTAATGCCAGGCCAGGTTCCAGGCGGTCCACCAGGCGCTGATGCGCCCCATCGCAGAGTCGTCCACTGCATAGTTTTCGATGGTGTTCATCCGGTGGGTCCAGGCGTCCGGCATGAACGCGACCAAGGCCGTGCCCACCAACACCAGCAGCAGGCCCACCCCAAGTTTGTTCTTGCCTTTCCACCAGAAGAAACCGGCCATGGCGCCACTGGCCAGCAGAGCACCGCGCGAATGGCTGCCCAGTGCCGCGGCCATGCACAAGACCATATTCACGAGCAAGCCGGCCTTCAACCACTTCGAACAGACCTGCAAATGCAGGAAGCGAAGCAAGGGCACCGTGACGATCAGCGCCAGAGCAAACTCGTTGTTGTCCTCTATGAATGAGCCTGGTGGCCCCCAGACCTTGAAATTTCCACCGTTCGTGAACGTGAAAATCCCCCCCTTAATACCGAGCAATGCGATCGATGCGATGACAACCCAGGCAAGCCCCATGATCTGTAATTTGCTGCGGATCAAGGCCAGCGCCACCAAGACCATCAAGTTGATTTTCATCACCTTGTTCCACTGCGGATAATCGCCTTCCGGAGACATTCCGAACAGCCAGGAAAGGGTTATCCAGGCGCAGAAAATCACGAACCAGGACACAGGCGCGCCGATAAATGGCGACGATTTGTCCTTGGTCATGAGCAGGCCGGTCAAAGTTGTGATCGCAGCGACAGCCGCTAACGGTGCGTCATAGGCCATGCCAAAGGCGAACCGGTGCGGGTTCATCAGGCTCAACCAGGTCCAGACCAGCACGCCGATCCAGGGTCGGCGCAAGGCGGCGATTGAGCCACAGAGCACGATGGTGATGATCAGGAGGTCACGCATGGCTGAACGGACTAGCTCGCATGGCTGACGATGTAGCGAAACTTTCCTGATTTCTCGGCCTCGATCGATTCGACGATCTTGACTCTGATTTCGACCGCAGCCCCGAGCCGGCGTTTGAAGCCAGCGATGATTGCGCTGGTTGCAATCGGATTGGCGCCTGGGTCAGCGCTGCTTTCAGCGACCAACTGGACCTCGGTGCAGTCACGGCTGTGCTGTATGACCTTGAACGCGCGCAGCCCCGGCAGATCGCGCAAGATGTAGATCAAGGCCAGGCCATGCAGAACGGTGCCATCGGCGGCAATGACGAAATCGGTCGTACGGCCCTGGATTTCCTTCAACATCGGAAGGCCGCGCCCGCAAGCACATTGCTGATCATCCATGACCGCGATGTCACCGGTCCGGTAGCGAATGAAGGGGAAGTCGCCGGTGGCCAAGTGGGTGACGACGATTTCGCCAGCCTTGCCTGGCGCCACCGGCCGCCCCGCTGGATCCAGCAGTTCGACGATCACATCCTCGGCGCTCAGATGCATGCCGCCCGAAGGGCATTCATGAGCGATGAACCCCGCGTCGCGGCCGCCATAGCCGTTGGCCACCGGACAGCCGAAGACCGTGGAAATCTGCGCTCTTTGTTCTTCGTAGAGCCGCTCCGAGGTGACGAAAGCGACCTTGATGCCAAGATCGTCCATCGCAATGTCGCGCTCAAGTGCATGGCGGGCGATGTGTGAGAGCGCCGAAGGGTAGCCAAACAACATTGCCGGGCGCTTGCGCCGGATCGCTGCGATGAAGCCATCAAGCCTGCTGGCGGACATTTCGAAGGCCGGCAACAACTCGGTGCGCATGAGCTTGTCGCGCAGTCCGCGCAGGCGGTCTTGCGCCCCGAGCTCGATCGGCGAACCCCAGACCACGACTTCGGGGTCGCCGATGTCAACGCCCCACCAACGGGTGGCGCGCCATTTGGCCGCCACATCGTGGCTGACTCGGTCCTTGCCGATAAAAAAGCGCAAGGGCTCGCCCGATGAACCGCCAGTGCTCAATCCGGCCAGGCCCTCGGCTAGTTCGTTCTTCAAGGCATCGCAGTTGGCGACGATCAACGCTTTGGTCAGCAAGGGCAGTTGCTGCAACTCCGCGATGCTCGTGAAGCTGCCCGGCTTCACGCCAAGCCTGGCAAACAGATCTCGGTAATAGGGCACATGTTCAGCGGCGACCGACAACAAACTGTTGAGACGCTGCAACTGCAGCGCTTGCAATTGCGGGGGAGTTAGCCACTGGCTAAGCTCAAGCGCCTGCCGCACCGCCACGGTTGTGTGTCCCTTGAGACGCTCTTGCGCTGGAAAGACAAGGTTTGCAATGACTTTTGTGTAGGCCGACATATGGGTTACCGAGGCGATGCCATTGGCTCAATCTGCGGCTGTCGCAGGCTCTGTTGATAAAAGGCAGCCAATTGCGGGCCGATCCGCGTCCAGGTGTAGCGCTGTACTTCGGCCAAGCCAGCTCGGCGTAAACGCTGGTGCAGCACCTCGTCGTCGAGCAAGCGAAGCACGGCTCGGGCCATGGCATCAGGGTCTTGTGCGGGCACCAAAAGCCCGGTGACCCCGTCCTGCAGCAGATAGGGCACACCGCCCACATTGCTCGAGACAACCGGCACGCCGCTGGCCAGCGATTCAAGCACTGAGTTCGGCATGTTGTCGACCCGACTGGGATTGATCGACAAGGTGCTTCGGCGGTACAAATCCGCCATCTCTTCAGGCCCCAGGCGGCCGGAAAAATGCACCGCTTGGACGAGCCCCATGGCTTCGACCAAACGCTGCAGCGCTGCAGCTTCAGGCCCGCTGCCGGCAAGTGTCAACTCCGCCCGGGGATAACGTTCGCGCACCTTGGCAAATGCCCGGATCGCACAAGCGTTGTCGTAAATCAGCTCCAAGTTGCGCGCCACCAGCAACTGGGGCGCCGCCGATCGGTCACCGTCATGAGCCGGATAAAACCGCCGCAGATCGACCACATTGACCAAGAGTTGGGCCGTCACACCATGACGGGCAAACACCGACTGCAAGAATCCCGAGGGCACCAGCAGCATTGCGGTGCGGCGCAGGCTCCAAGTCAGGACCAGGGCCGAGCGGCGCAAAAAATCAGCTGCAGCGCCGCCGCGGTAGTTGACCAGCACCGGGCGACGCCGCAAGCGACCGATCCAGATTGCCGGCGCCGCGAACAGATGCCACGACCAACCTGAATTGGCCATCACATGCAACAACTGGTTGCGGCCGCAGGCCCGCCAAAGCGCCAGCAAATAGGGAAGCAGCCTGAATAATGCACGAAGGACGGGAATTCGCCCGACCCAGGCCGGCCGGTAATCGGCATTGGTTCGTACCAGTTCGACCGATGCGCCCTCGCCCCTGAGCAACTCAGCCAATTGGCCCGTTTGGTTGGCCATACCGCCAGCAGGCGGCGGCAGCGGGCCGACCAAGACGATGCGCAGACCTTCAAAACCCTTGATCACGCCGGCGCCCCCAGCGGAAAACCGCCCAGCAGCGATCTGTAAACCGCCGGATAGCGGCTCGCCGATTGGCCCCAGTTGCGCTCGCTCTCGACGAATTTCCGCCCCTGGGCACGCAAGCGCGGCCAGCTTGCCTTGTCGGCCAGCAGCTTGAGCAGGGACTGGCTCAGCGCATCGACATCGCCTGCAGCGAACAACATTCCGGTCTGCCCATCGCGTATCAGTTCCTTGTGTCCACCGACATCCGAGGCCAGCAGCAACCTGCCCTGCGCCATGGCTTCAAGCGGCTTCAGCGGCGTCACCAATTCGGTCAAGCGCATCGCGCGGCGCGGGTAGACCAGCACATCGATCAGGTCGTAATACCTGGACACCTCGGCATGGGGTACGCGGCCTGAAAAGACCACCTTGTCCTGCAGACCCAAGGCTGCAAGCTGCGATTTCAAGGCCAGTTCCTGCGGTCCGCCGCCGACCAGCAGTACACGCACTTCAGGCCTTTGCAGCAGGATTTTCGGGAGCGCCTCGAGCAGCAGATCAAGCCCCTCGTAGGCATAAAAAGAACCAACGAAGCCCAGCACAGTGCCGCCAGTCAAACCCAGGCTCGCCTTCAGTCCAGCATCGGGCACGCCGCCGGGTTCGAACTTGTCGATGTCGACCGCATTCGGGATCACCGTCACCTTGCTGGGCGGCACACCTCGCCCGACGATGTCGCGACGCAAGCCTTCGCAGATGGTGAATACATGGTCGGCACGCTTGAGCGCATGGGTTTCCATGCTGCGGGTCAACCGGTAGCGCAAGCTGCCCTCGCGCGTCGTGCCATGGTCGACCGCGGCATCCTCCCAGAACGCGCGCACCTCGTAGACCACCGGAATGCCCAGGCGCCGCCCAACCCTCAGCGCCGGCAAGGCATTCAGCACTGGCGAGTGCACATGCAGGATCTGCGGCTGCACCTGTTCAGCGACCTGCTGTAATCTCTGTTCAAGCTGCTTCATCAGTCGCAGACCCGCAAGACCCGGCAGCAATTCCCATAGCCCGGGGTTCACCGGAGTCCGATAGAAATGCCAGCCGTCGATGGTCTCTTCCATTGCTTGGCTGGCTTTCTCCTTCAAACCTTCGCCCTGCTTGGGGCTGGTCAAATGAAATGTCGTCCAACCCAACCGGCGCTGTTCGCGCAGCAACGACAAGCTGCGGAAGGTGTAGCCGCTGTGCAGCGGAATCGAATGATCGAGCAGATGGAGAACGCGCAAACTCATGCGAACAAAGCCTCCTCGGTCACCGTCAGGCGCTCGACCGGAAGCTCGCCATCGACCACCTGGCGCAGGAAGGCCTCGAACATCAGCAGGGTCCAGAGTGGCGCGCTGTAATCGCTGCTGCCGCTTTGATGCGCGTCGACCAGATGATGCAAGGTCTGGGGATTGAACCACCCGGTAGCCGCCAAGCGCGGTCCCAGCAAGGCGTCACGCACACGCTGCCTGAGCGGGCCGCGAAACCAGCGCGCCAAGGGCACGGCGAAACCCATCTTTGGTCGGTAGAGGATGTCGTCGGAAAGTTGCGGGGCCAGCGCTTTCTTCAGCAGATATTTGCCCTCTTGCCCGCGTACTTTCAGGTTTGATGGCAGCGTCGCCAGCCATTCAACCAGTTCATGGTCCATCAGCGGCTCGCGGACTTCAAGCGAATGCACCATGCTGGCGCGGTCGACCTTGGTATTGATGTCGCCAACCAGATAGGTCTTCAGATCCAGGTACTGGATCAGCGCCAATGGGTCGTCGGTGCGCGCCCTGTCTGCATGGCGATCGAACAACTGCTGCGCCTGGTAGCCGCCCAGTTCCGACTTGAAACGTTGGCTGAACAACTGCTCGCGCAGCGGCTCGCGAACGATCGAGACCGAATGGCAATAGGCCTGCACTGCATTGCGTGCCATGCCCTGGAACGTGGTCTTGGCGCGAAATACCCTGGGCGCCCAGTCGGCTTTCGGGTAGACGCGGCCGAGCAGTCCGAACAACGGTTGGCGCATGGCCTCCGGCATGGCGCGGCGCATTTTTTCTTCCATCAGATGCATGCGGTAGCGCCGGTAACCGCCAAAGCTCTCGTCACCGCCATCGCCCGACAGCGCCACCGTCACATGCTTGCGTGCCAACTGGCAGACCCGATAGGTCGGGATCGCCGAGCTGTCGGCGTAAGGTTCGTCGTAAAGCCGAGCCAGCGTATCGATCAGATCGAAGTCGTCGCTGCCCACCGTTTCAACCTTGTGCCTTGTCTGGTAACGGTCAGCCACGCTTTGGGCGAAAGCCGCTTCGTTGAAGGCCGGATCTTCGAAAGCGATCGAGCAGGTGGTGACCGGGCCTTCGGACAAGCCCGCCATCGTCGCCACCACCGCACTCGAGTCGACGCCGCCGGACAGAAATGCGCCGAGCGGCACTTCAGCCAGCATACGCAGCCGCACTGATTCCTTCAGCCTGGCTTGCAGTTCGGTGCAGGCGTCAAGCTCGCTGATTTTGTTGTCGAGCGTGAAATGCAGGTCCCAGAACTGTTTCGGTTCGGGCAAAGCCTGGCCGCGGCGCAAGCACAAGCTATGGCCCGGCTCGAGCTTGCGCGCCTGTTTGAAGATGCAGCGCGGCTCGGCCACATAGCCGAGCGCAAAATATTCCTCGACCGCCATCGGATCGATCTCGCGCTTCATTCCGCCATGCGCCAGCAAGGACTTCAGCTCCGAGCCAAACAGCAGCATGCCGTCGTCGAGCAGGCTGTAATACAAGGGTTTGACGCCCAACCGGTCGCGCGCCAGGAACAGCGTGTGCTGCTTGCGATCCCACAGCGCAAAGGCAAACATGCCTCGAAAACGCTGCACACAGGCCTCGCCCCAGGCCTCCCAGGCATGGACGATGACCTCGGTATCGCTGCGAGTACGGAACACATGGCCAAGCGCTTGCAACTGCGGAATCAAGGCCTGGTAGTTGTAGATCTCGCCGTTAAAGACAACGGCGACCGATCCGTCCTCATTGAACAGCGGCTGCTGACCGGTGGCAATGTCGATGATGGCCAGGCGACGGTGGCCCAGGCCAAGGCCCGGTTCAAGATGCAGACTGCCTTCATCGGGACCCCGGTGCAATTGCGAGTCGTTCATCCGCTGCAATTGCCTGCGGTCGATGTCGCGCCGACTCCGGGTGTCGAAAATTCCGCTGATGCCGCACATGTTTCAGGTCCTGTTCAGTTCAAGGCGGGTCGGTGCCAGGGTTTGCAACAAGCTCGAGTACAGACGCTGGTAGCGGGCAACCATCGTTTCCAGGCTGAAGCGCTGCTCGGCCATTTGCCTGCCGGCCTGTCCCATCGCGCGGCGCAGATCCGCATCATCAGCAAGCTTGACGATCGCCTCAGCCAGCGCTTGCGGATCGGCCGCCGGCACCAGCAGGCCGTTGACGCCATGCTGGACCAGCTCCGGGTTGCCACCCACATCCGTGGCCACGACGGCCAGACCGCAGGCCATCGCTTCAAGAATCGTGTTGGCGATGCCCTCGCCCAATGAGGGCAGGACGAACATATCGAGCCCGCGCATGACCTCGGCAATGTCACCGCGCTCGCCGGGCAACCAGGCCAGCGCTTCGACTCCGGCGCTGCGCAGGATTTCCTGTAATTCGGGCAGCAAAGCACCCTCACCGACCAACACCAGGCGCAAGCTCGTTGTCAGTTCGGGGTGTTGCCGCAGCGCCAGCACGAAAGCCCTTGCCAGATCAACTTGGTTCTTGACGGCCTGCAAGCGCCCGACCGTCCCGACCAGCAGATGCTCCGGGGCGCCAAACGGGCAATCTGCAATCATTTGCCGCTGCTTGGCTGGATGAAATATCTGGGTGTCAACGCCATTGCAGACCTGTTCGATCTTGGCCGAAGCGATGCCGACCTGTAAATGCAGGTATCGGGCGAGCTCGCCAGACAGCGCGACAAAGCGGTGCACAAACAGGCCATAGCCGCGCCGCAGCCATTGATAGCGGCGGCTGCCGGAAAGGTCTGCGCCCTCGCGGCCATGCTCGCCGTGGATTCGCACTGGCACGCCAGCGGCCCAGGCCGGCAATTGCGCCTCGAGGGCAGCCAGGTTGCGGCTGTGCACGATCGCAGGTTGCCGTTGCTTGAACAAGCGGTAGAGACGCGGGTAAAGCCAGAAGCCCTGGCCTGGCGCCTTGTTCAAGGCGACGAACTCGACATCCTCGCGCCGGATGCGCAGGCGGAAATCGCTCACCTCGGTCAAGGCCACGACCAGATGCCGGAACTTGCCGACCGGCAGTTGGTTGATCAGATTGACCACACCGTTCTCGAGCCCACCAATGTCGAACCGATAGACGATATGCATGATCAACGGTCGCATGTCCTGGGGCATGGCTGAAGCCCTCAGAGGCGCCAGAGCTTGTAGCCTGCGGCCACGATGGCGCCCGAGTCGAAGACCGCTTTCACATCGATGAAGGCGCCGCCCTTGACCAGCTTGCGGCCGATGTCTTCAAGACCTAGCTCAGCAAATTCCTTGTGCGAGACCGCCGCGACGATGGCATCGGCGCGCGGCAGCTTTTCCCAATCCAGCAAGCGCACGCCGTATTCGCTCAAGGCTTCCTCGGGGTCGGCCTGCGGATCACAGACGCAGACCTCGACGCCATAGCTGTTCAGTTCCTTGATGATGTCGATGACCTTGGAGTTGCGCAGATCGCCACAGTTCTCCTTGAAGGTCAGCCCCAGTAGGTTGACACGAGCGCCCTTGATGTAAGAGCCCGCCGCGATCATGTGCTTGATCGTCTGCTCCGCGATGAACTTGCCCATGCCGTCGTTGATGCGACGACCGGCCAGGATTACCTGGGGGTGGTAGCCGAGCATGTCGGCCTTGTGGGTCAGGTAGTAGGGATCGACGCCGATGCAATGGCCGCCGACCAGGCCCGGCTTGAACTTCAGGAAATTCCACTTCGTTCCCGCAGCTTCAAGCACCTCGGTGGTGTCGAGGCCGATCCGGTCGAAGATGATCGCCAACTCGTTCATCAAGGCGATGTTCAGATCGCGCTGCGTGTTTTCAATCACCTTGGCCGCCTCGGCGGTCTTGATGCTCGAAGCGCGGTGCACGCCAGGCTCAACGATCATCTCGTACAGCTTCGCCACCTTGTCGAGCGTGGCCGGCGTATCGCCAGAAACGATCTTGAGAATTTTGGTCAGCGTATGTTCACGGTCACCCGGGTTGATCCGCTCGGGCGAATAGGCAATGAAGAAATCCTCTTTCCATTTCATGCCCGATTCGCGCTCCAGCACCGGGATGCAGACCTCTTCGGTCGCACCCGGATAGACCGTCGACTCATAGACGATAGTGGCGCCTCTTTTCATATGCCGGCCGACGCTGGTACTGGCGCCGATCAGCGGGCTGAAATCGGGAATATGGGCCAGGTCGACCGGCGTGGGCACGGCGATGATGATCACATCGGCCTCGGCCAGCATGGCCGGATCAGTGCTGTAAACCGCATGGGTGGCGGCACGCATCTGCTCGTCGCTGAGCTCGCGCGAAGGGTCCAGGCCGCGCTGGCATGACGCCACCTTGACTGATGAAAGATCAAAACCGATGGTGCGAAGCTGTTTGCCGAATTCCACCACCAAGGGCAGGCCCACATAGCCCAGGCCGATTACCGCTACTGTATTTGTCATTTGATTTTCCATTGATTACTTTGAGGCCTGCCCTGATTCCCTGGTGCGCTGCAAACTGGCATCGATAGCAGCCCAGTTTTCGCGCAGAAACTCAGCAAGCAAGCCGTCCACTTTACCTGCCGACTTATCTGCAAAGACATAAATAACCGCAGCATCATCGCCGCGACCAACCAGGCGGTATAGCGCTCCGAATAATTTTGCTTGCCAATCGCTGCTCAGCATCCTGCCGTTGACCCAGTAAATCTGCCAGACCTGCAGGCCTTCCTGCTCCGGATCTAGGCCAATACCACCCGACCGTTTGGGTCGCAACCAGGTGCTGCGCCAACTCTGCGCCTGCCCGGCCAGAAGCAGCGGCATGTTGCTGCCCGCCGCAGCAGTCCATTCCTTGTCATCACTGCGTATCAGGACATTGTTCGAGCTGATCAGCTTGCTTTGATAATCCTGTTGCCGGTAATAACCCAGATGCAAGCCGATGGCAGCGCCGTCGGGCCGGGAATAACCTGTCTGCAATTGGGCGCGAGGATTTTCCAACCCAGGATGCCAATTTTTCATCACCGCTTGGCTAGGCCGCCAGCCCGTGGACGATAAATCCGGTACTTGCAGCATCAACCCCGACAACTGGCCATGCGCTTGGGTCGCACTGACCAGCAGATGCGGTGCAACCAGCGCCACTGCGATGGCCAGCATCAAGGGCCAGCGCTGCATTGATGCCGATTCCGGCGACTCTGGTCGCGGCATTGCCGGAGCCAATTCCGGATCGGCCCAGCGGGATCCGATCATGAACATCGCCAGCATCAGGACACCGAAAAAGACCCAGCCGTAGATCAGATGGTCGACACCGGTGGCCAGCTGGTTGCCGGACAGATGACCCAGCAGCACGGTCAGATAGGCGCGCATCCAGTTACCCACCAGCGCCAACAAGAAGGCAAAGATAACGAACAGCCAGCGCTTCGAGACCCGGCGGAAGTTCAGATAGGCAAACAAGGTGCCGACCATCAGCGACGCCATCATGTAGCGGATGCCGCTGCAGGCTTCGACCACCGACCAGTTGCCCGATGGAATGATGAATTGCAGGCCATCCCGATACACCGGAATGCCGCTGAGGCGCAAAGCCATGGTGGTGAAATCGGCGGTCCAGATCATCAATTGCGGCATCATGAACTCGCCGATCGGCACGGCAAAAAATATAAAACCCAAGGGGAAGGCAATCGCACGGGTCACGGTCCAGCCCAGCGTAGCAGGCACGACCAGCACCAGCAGCGCAGTCATCGCCAATTGCGTGGCAGAGTTCACGGCGGCCAGATCGCCGAGCAACCACAGCATCGCCATCAGCATGATCGGCAGCAGGAAGACCGGCGCCGGTCGTGGCGCCAATCTCGCCAGCAAGCCCCGCTGGCGCCAGATCAGCCACAGCGAGATCGGCGGAACGACATAGGCATGGGCAAAGGTCTCCGATCGGGACCAGATGTCGACCATCGCGATCGCGGTGTCGCGGTAGAGCAGCAGGATGGCCGCCAGCATGAGCATGCAAGCAGGCAAGGCCTGGCGCCAATTACCGGCGTTTGAATCCAGAACCTTCATGCTGCACATCCGGGATTTACCGGCATCGGCCGGCAATTTTCAAGGTAGCTGTCAATGCCGGCCAAGTTCGCGGACCAGTCGTAATCGCCCGTCACAAGTTTTCTTGCGGCAGCGCCGATACGACCCGCCAATTCGGGGTCGGCCAGCAGGGCTTTCAACTGACGAACAAAGTCAGCGGCATGCTGGGCAGACAGCAACTCCTTGCCTTCTTGCGCAGTGATTGCCGCCACACAAGCCGCGGATGCCACCACCGGACGCGCCATCGCCATCGCTTCAAGGATCTTGTTCTGGATCCCGCGCGCCAAGCGCAAAGGCGCCACAACGGCCGCCGCATGTTGCAGGTAGGGCCGCACATCGGCAACTGCACCGCTGACTGTGACGCCAGGCCCGTTCAAGGCCTGCACTGCCGGGCCGGGACTGCGCCCGACGATGTGGAAATGCAGGGCCGGAAAAAGCCTGCGCAGGGACGGCAAGACCTCGCTGGCGAACCAGATCACCGCATCCGCATTGGGCCAATAATCCATCGCACCACTGAACACCAGCGGCAACTGACCGGCCGCATAGGGCGAAAGGTGTGCCGCAGCGGGTGCAAAGTATGCGCAGTCGACTCCGTTTCCCAGGGTTGCCAGGCGCGCCTTGGTGCCAGGCGACAGTTTGCGGAACAAGGCCTGCTCCTGATCGGTAACGAAGAACGAGCATTGCGCACGCTCGGCAACAGCCTGCTCAAACGCCAGCAAGAGACGCCCTTCCCTCCTGTACAGCCAGGACAAAGGCCAGGTCCGCGCCGGCGCATAAGCGGCCCATTTGGCTGAATCAACATCGACGAAATCGACCAGCATCGGCAAGCCGGGCAGCAACTGCGCGTATTGCGCCATCGGCGAAGAGAACAGCACCACAGCGTCCAGCGCCTCGGTCGCTGCAATGCGCTCGACCCAGCGACTCATGCCCGCATCCCGGTAATAAGGAAGGCTCAGCGCCTCCTGGGTCAACAGTCCGCGCAATGAGGCCAACCGTGACTTCAGCGGATGCAGATTCACCGCATGCACAGCAACGCACAGGCCGCGCAGCAATTCGACATATTGCCGATCCTCGATCTGGTCGACAAAAGTACCCAGAAAGATCCGGTGCCGCGCCGCCAGATGCTTGAGCAAATGGTAGCTGCGCAATTTGTCGCCCTTGTTGGGCGGATAAGGCAGGCGGTGAACGAGAAAAAGGATATTGGCCATTGATCAGCCCAGATGCCTGACGATATGGGGTCCGAGCCAGTTCGCCACGCTGATCGGCAAACGCTGCCAGGCCTTGATCAGGAACTTGTATTTGGCATTTGACGGGTTGTTCTGCGGCACTGTGTCGCGCTTGAAGAGGCAATATTCGTAGTGCAGCGGCACCGGCTCGAAACCCCAGTTCTTCTTGAAACAGAAGGAACCGGTACCGCGTTTGCTGCGGCCGTAATCGAAAACCTTCAGACCTCGGGCGCAGGCTCGTCGCATCAACTCCCAATACTTGAAATCATTGGCAGCAAGGTCACGCGCCGCCTCATCATCCCCGGCGTAATAAGGCAAAACCTCGTCCTGGAAATAAAAGCTCAGCACCGAGCTCAACGGCCTGCCCTGTGTGTCGCAGACGGTCAACACTTCGGCATCGGCGCCGAACTGTTGCATGAGCGCTTGGAAATAGCGCTTGGGTAAAGCCGGCGTTCCGTGGCGGTGCATATTGTCGGCATAGAGATCGAAGAACCGGTCAACATCCAGGTCGATATGGCTGGTCAGACCGTTCTTGATGCCCTTGCGAACCATCGCCCTGGCCTTGCGGGGAATCGCCAGCATATTGGCCTCTGCATCGCCCAAAATCGACTTGCGAAAGGTTACATACAGATCCTGGGTCGGCCAGTCGGCGTGGCGCTGGGCGATATTGCGCAGCTCCAGATAGTCGGTGCCGAGGCGCTTGCCCAGCTTCTCGGCTTCTTGTTCGAGCGCAGTTGCCGCCTCTTCGTTGCTTGCAGCAACGCCGCCATAGACAAAGAATGGCAGGCTCAACAAGGCGTTGCCGAATAGCAAGCTCTTGACCTGTGCCAGCGGCAGCACCGCTTCGATCTCTCCGCCGCGCTCAGCATAGAGAAAAAAGCAGCGATGGCCCTGGACCTGCCCAAGCATCTGCAACCAACCGGACCGATGGAAAAAAGTCGCGACCGGACAAGCGAGTACGAACGCATCCCAGCGCTTTGCGACTTGCAGATCCTCTGCCAGCAGCTGTTTGACCTGCAAAACCTGGTTCATCGCGCGCAACTCGCCGCCTGTGGCTTGGCCAGGAAGATGTCGTCCATTCGCCCCCATGAGAAGTCGCCCAGCAAGCGAGCAATCCGGCCCCGGGTGCGGTCGAGGTTGAGGTAATGACGGAAACGGGTTTTGGCATTGATGCCTTTGATCCGCGGCTGGCCAGGGTCAATTTCCCAGGGGTGGAAATAAAACACTGCGGCTTGCTTGTCAACTGCATTGACCTGGCCGATCATCCAACGCGACAAGGCATAGGGCAGCAAGCGGAAATAGCCGCCGCCACTGGCGGGCAGGTTCTGTTTGAAGAGCCGCAAAGTCGTCACCGGAACTTCCAGCAGGCCGTCGACCGGATAGGCAAAGCGCGGCGAATCAGGCATGCCGTAATGGTCGTGCCGGATCGGATAGACGCTCGAGCTGTAGCGATAACCGGCACGGCGCAAGCAGTCAAAAGCCCAGAGATTGGCGCTGCCGATGGAAAAGCTTGGCGCCCGGTAACCGATCACAGCCTGCCCACCGAGGTCTTCGAGCAGCTTCTTGGCACGGCTGACATCGGCTGAAAAAGCTTTGGCGCTGAGCGAGGTCGCGCGTTCATGCCCATAGCCATGGCTGGCCAGTTCATGCCCCTGTTCAACGATCGCGTGCACCACCTGGGGGTAGCGCTTGGCGATCCAACCCAGCGTGAAGAAAGTCGCTTTGGTGCCATGCTGTGCCAGCAAAGACAATATCGATTCGACATTGCGCTCGATCCGGCATTCACGCGAATCCCAATCGCTGCGTTGGATATAGGGTGCCAGGGCCGAGACCTGGAAATAGTCCTCGACGTCGATCGTCATCGCGTTGCGGAGCAAGCCACGACTTGTCAGACCCATCTGCATATTGCTGATTTCTTTCATGCCGGCTTGACCGCATCGACCAGTTTTTGCAGCAGGCTCAGGGTCTGCAAATTGATCCTCTCCAAGCGCATCATGCTGCCCTCAAGCCGTTGCAAGCGATCGGTTTGCTGGTGCTGACTCAAGGCCGAGACCTCGCTCGACAGGTCGTCCACAGCGGCGGCGCTGAGCTTCATCCGCGACCAGTCCAAGGTCTTGTTGTCCTCGATCAGCGCGACAGTCCCAGGGGTCTCCGCCGGCGATGCGGGCACGCGCAACTGGGTTTCGGAGGCAAAGTCGCGCAGGACGACATTGACGTCCTCAAGCGTCAAATGGGTCTTGTCGCCCATGAAGCCAAGCAGCAGCAATCGATCACACAGGGAATTGATACGCCTGGGGATACCTTGGCTGGCCTTGAAAATCGCCGCAAAGGACTCGGTCTCGAAACTTGGCTTGCCATCGCTGCCGGCGCATTTGAGGCGATGTTCGATGTACTGCCTGGTCTCGCCCTCATCGAGGGGGCCGACATGGCAGGTTGCGGCCACGCGCTGACGGAACTGTTCCATTTCGGGCCGCTGCAATATGGCCCGGAATTCCGGTTGTCCGACCAGAAAGGTCTGCAGCAAAGAGTGATTGCCAAACTGGAAATTCGACAGCATGCGCATTTCCTCAACCGCTCTTGCAGTCAGGTTCTGCGCCTCATCGACGATCAGCAAGCAGCGCTTTCCCTGGCTGGTCTGGCTGACGAAGAAGGCCTCCAGGGCCATCAACAACTCGGACTTGGGCAAGTCCTTGACGCGGACGCCAAAGGACGCGCCGACCAGGCGCAAGGTGTCTTCGGCGTCGAGCTGGGTCGTAACGAGGTTGCCGATCACCACCTTGCTGCCGCTCAGGCTTTCCAGCAAGCCGCGCAACAGCGTCGTCTTGCCGGCGCCAATCTCGCCGGTGATGACGATGAAACCATCATTGCGCAGTACGCCATAGTCGAGATAGGCCTTGGCGCGCCGGTGCTGCTTGCTGCCGAAATAGAAATTTGGATCAGGGTTGAGCTGGAAAGGCTTGCTGGTCAAACCGTAGAAGGATTCGTACATGGCTTAGAACTGCTGTACTAGGTTGGCAAGAATGGCGTTCTCTCGGTAGGGCGCAGCGCCCTCGGAACTGCTATGTCTGACTCCCACCGAGACCGAGGTACGCTGACCGACGCGGCTGCTCAGGTTGCTGCTGTAGCTGCGCAAGGTCGTACTCTGGCTGGCAAGATCGCCGCGGCTGCGCTGCTGCGAAATACTGATGTTCAGGCTTGAAATCGGCGTCAAGCGGTAAGCCAGATTGAGCGACATGCCGCGCTGCAAGACGCTGCTCGACTTGGAAAAATCACCCACTGCCGGAATCGAGTTTCCGACCTGGCTGCTGCGGCTCTGGCTGAGCATCGCTGTCACCGTTGCGCGCAAACCCTCCACCGAGAACGAGACCTGCCGGCTGTGCTGACGGATCGGGCCTGCGGCAAGAAAACCCGATGTTGCGATCGCGTTCGGACCCAGACCCAGGCCCTGCAAATAGCTACGCACCAGAATGTCGCGTGCGGCCGGATCGGGTTCGATCGAGGCAAACTGCAAGTAGAACAAGTCGTAATTGGTCTGCAAACCTGTCGCCGCCGTGCTGCCAAGCGCAACGCCCTGGCTATCTAAAAAGCGCCAGGAACTGCGCGCCATGCGATGCTGCAAGCTCAGGTTGTGCGAGTTGCCATAAGCGTGGCCCTGCCAAACGGCAGCCAGAGCGGTACGCGGCGTAGGGGTCCAGTTGGCGCTGGCCCCGTTCGAACTTCTGGTTTGCCCCGCGCCAAGATAGTTGCTGCGTTCCTGCCCCGCATTCAAGCCCAGTTGCAATTCAGGGTCAGGCCGGTAACTCAGGCCCAAGCGCATCTGCGAACTGCGGTTATCGACGCCAGCACGGGCTTGATTCTGCTGCGTCGAAACGCTGGCATTCCATCCCAGCAGGCCGGTGTTGAGGCCGCTGATGCCCAGCGAGCCCCCCGAACTGCTCGAACTTCCCAGCGTCGAACCCTTGACTTCGGACGTCCCTGCATTGGCCCGCAGCTCATAGCTGACCAAGCCACTCAAGCGTCCGCGAAGGCTCGGAGAAATCGCCAGGCTGGACAATTGACTGTTGTTGGGGTTGTTTTGCAGCGGGTCGATCGTCTGTGGGCCGAAAGCCGATACCGCCTGCTGCGAAATGCTTGCATTGGCATCAACGAAGAAGGTGTTTTCCAGCAACTCCGCGCTGCCACTCGCCGACAGGGCATGTTGCAACTGATTTGACTGATTCGTTCCGGTGTAAAGAATTTCGTTGAGTGAATAGTTCAGACCGCCCTTGATGCGTCCGGCATTGCTGCTCAGACTCAGCCCAGGCGAAAGCCTCGTGATCAAAGCCGCATCCCTGGCGCTTGCACGCAATCCGACGTTGTCGCTCCAGCTCTGCCCGATAGCGAAATGGGGCAGGATGGTCAGGCCGCTCTGCTGTGCGCCGGCAGTACCCGTCCCCAAGCAAAGGACCAAGGCAACCGCACGGGCGATCAAGGTGACGGCGGGGCTTTCAACTGATGACTGCACTGGCACCTCCAAAGCTCTGTCCTTCGCCATAGCCATAGCCGTAGCCATAGCCGTAACCCTCGCCATAACTCCCGGCTGAGTTTGCGCTGGCCTGGTTCAACAACATCAGCTTGAGCGGGCAGGACTCGATCGTCGCCAAGGCCTGCTGGACGACGCTCTGCCTTGTCTTCTCGGCATGGACTACGACGACAACCTGACCCATATGCGAGGCCAGCACCCGCGATTCTGTGGTCAGCAGCAAGGGAGGCGAATCGAAAATAATGATCCGGTCGGGGTAGCGCCTGGCCATCTCGTCCAGCAAACTGCGCATCGCGTCGCTGGCCAGCAATTCCGTGGCACGCGGGTGAGGTGTGCCGCTCGGCAGCAAAGTCAACTTGTCAACGTTGGTCCGCAACAGCACATCGCTCAGCGCGACACGGTCTTCCAGCACATCAAGCAGCCCCGGCCCACGGGACAAGCCGAGCATCCGCAGTACC
>CAMDHE010000084.1 GCA_945898095.1 Roseateles toxinivorans
AACCCGGGCCTCGACATCAAGCACCGGGGCAAGTGGAAATCACTGACAAAACCAGAGATCAAGTTGCTCAAGCGCCGTCAAGCCATCGAGCCAATCATCGGGCACCTCAAAGCGGATCATCGGATGGACCGCTGCCATCTGAAGGGTGAATTGGGTGACCGCTTGCACGCGGTGCTGTGCGCAGCGGGCTACAACATTCGCTGGCTGCTGAGGATGATCGTCCTGAAAGGCCTGCGGGCTTTTTTGCGCCTGCTGCAGCCGGCAAGGTTGTCGGACTTTGGGCGCGTATTCGGCGCTTTGATTTCGAAATTCGCCCGATTCACAAGACTGCCGGCGCCAACGCCGGCGCTGGTGAGTTGAAATTGGATTTTTCAGGGACGACTAAATACAAGCGCAGTTATTTTAAATCCCGGCTTTGGTTTGCATATCGAGTTAAATTTCCGGGTAAATTTATGCAATGGCCTGAATTCCGACAAATTCAGCGGTATCCAAGCTGGGCCAGCCAGCCGACCGAGGTCACGGATGGGCAACAAGGTCAAGGCGCTGGCGACAGGGTCTAAAAATACGTGGCGCAGGACCATCGCGCCAGCCCTGCGCCCGCTCAGGCCTTGAGGAATTCCGCCTTGGAACCCAGCCAGCGCACGACATGGCGGCGGGCGGCGTCGGGGTGGCGATCGAGCAGTTGCGGCGCGAGTCGGCGGGCGGCCTGCAGCAGCAGCCCGTCCTGCTGCAGATCGGCAAAGCGCAGCAATTCGGCCCCGCTCTGGCGTGCGCCCATGAATTCGCCGGGGCCGCGGATTTCAAGGTCAAGGCGCGCGATCTCGAAACCATCATTGGTCTCGGCCATCGCTTTCAGTCTGGCTTTGCCGGTGGCCGAGAGCGGCCCGCTGTAGAGCAGCACGCAGACGCTGGCTGCGCTGCCGCGCCCGACCCGGCCGCGCAACTGGTGCAACTGGCTCAGGCCGAAGCGTTCGGCATGCTCGATCACCATCAGGCTGGCATTGGGCACATCGACGCCGACCTCGATCACCGTCGTCGCCACCAGCACGCTCAATGAACCGGCGCTGAACTGCGCCATCACTGCGGCTTTCTCGGCCGCAGCCATCCGGCCATGCAGCAGGCCGACGCCGAATCCGGCCAGCGCCTCGGTCAGCTCGGCATGGGTTTCGATCACATTGCTGAGGTCGAGCGGCGGCGGCGCGCCTTCTTCTGCACTGCTTTCCTCGATCAGCGGGCAGACCCAGTAGACCTGCGCGCCGCGCGCGACTTCAGCCTGGATTTTTTCGATCACATTGAGGCGTTTGCCATCGGCAAAGACCTTGGTGACGATGGCGGTGCGGCCGGGCGGCAGCTCGTCGATCGTCGAAACGTCAAGGTCGGCAAAATAAGTCATCGCCAAGGTGCGCGGGATCGGCGTGGCGCTCATCATCAGCAGATGCGGCTCCAGCTCCATCGAAGCCAGTTTCTGGCGCAAGGCCAGCCGCTGGGCCACACCGAAGCGGTGCTGCTCGTCGATGATGGCCAGACCAAGGCGGGCGAAGCGGACTTTTTCCTCGATCACCGCATGGGTGCCGATCACCAGCTGCGCCTCACCCGAGGCCGCTGCGTCCAGCATCTTCTGGCGCGCTTTGCCTTTGACGCTGCCGGTCAGCCAGGCCACTTGCAGGCCCAGCGGCTCGAGCCAGCTGAGCAGTTTCTTGAAATGTTGTTCGGCCAGAATTTCGGTCGGCGCCATCAAGGCGCATTGCCAGCCGGCGTCGATCGCCACGGTCGCCGCCAGCGCGGCGACCACCGTCTTGCCCGAGCCGACATCGCCCTGCAGCAGTCGATGCATCGGTTGCGGCCGCGCCAGATCGCCGGCGATTTCCTCACAGACACGCCGCTGTGCGTTGGTCAACGCGAACGGCAGCACCGCCAGCAACTGCTCATGGATGCCGCCGCGCGAAGCGTTCAGCGCCGGTGCTTGCAGCCGCGCCCGTTCGCGCTGCGACTGCAACTGACTCAACTGCTGAGCCAGCAGCTCGTCGAACTTCAGCCGCTGCCAGGCGGGGTGGCTTTGATCTTCCAATGTTCCCAGGCGAGCTTGCGGTGGCGGATGGTGCAAAAACATCAAGGCTTCACGCAAGGGCGGCAGTTGCGGTGGCACCACGCCGGCGGGCAGCAGTTCTTCGAGGGCCGCGCGCTGCAGCGCCGAAGTCACCGCGCGGCGCAGATAGGCTTGCGGCAGGCTGGCGCTGGTCGGGTAGACCGGGCTCAAGGCGCTGGGCAAAGGGGTGTTCTCGTCGACCGCCTTGAAGGTCGGGTGCACCATCTCGCGGCCGAAGAAGCCATGCCGCAATTCGCCGCGCACGCGCAGGCGCTGGCCGACCGCCATGCTTTTTTGCTGGGCGGGGTAGAAGTGGATGAAGCGCAGCAGCAACTCACCGCTTGCGTCCTCGAGCTTGACCAGCAACTGCCTGCGCCCGCGCAGGTCGACATGGCTTTCGCTCACCAGGCCCTCGCATTGCACCGCCTGCCCTTCATGGGCCTGGGCGATCGGCGTGATGCGGGTTTCGTCTTCGTAGCGCAGCGGCAAGTGCAAGGCGAGATCGATGTCGCGCAGCAGGCCAAGCTTTTCCAGCGCTTTCTGGGGCGCTGACTTCGGCTTGCTGACTGGTTTGCTGTTGGCCTCGGGCATGGGCTGGATTCTGCCCTGCCTGCAGCCCGGAGCGGCGAACTCTCGCGGCCCGCTTCAGAGGCTGTGGCGCTGCGCCGAGCCGGCGTAACCTTCGGCGGCGCTCTGGCAGCTGATGCAGCGGGTCACTTCCGGGCTGTGCTGGAGCCGCTCGAAGGCAATCGCCTGGCCGCATTCGATACAAAGGCCGTAGCTCTGGCCGGCCAGATGTTGCAAGGCCTGGTTTACCTGGCGCAAGGCATCGAGCGTCATGTCGCTGCGCGCCAGGTCGACTTCCCGGTCGGCGTCATGGGCGCGTTCGCCATCGGCATCCTGCAGCAGTTGCTCGCGTGCATGTTCGACGCGATCCTGCCCGCCCAGATGGGTCTGCAACTCGTCTTGCAACTCGCGCTGGCGCTGCAGCAAGGCGGCTTCAAGCAAGGCAAGTTGGGCGGCGCTCAGGTGTTGGCTCATGGTTTTCTCCTGACTTCATACTGGCACCGCCTCTGGCGACCCAGCTTGAGAACGGTCAAGAACTACGGTAGCTGCGGCCCGTTCGAAGGGCGCATGGGAGAATCTGCGACCCTGTTTGGTACGGGTCTGTCCGGCCCTCGACACAATGAACCCCACTGCATTCACCGTCAGCGATTTTGATTTCGAACTGCCGCCTGAACTGATCGCGCAACGCCCGGCCGCTTCACGTACTGCTTCGCGCTTACTCGATGGCCGCAAGGACGAGCCAGTTGACCGTATTTTTCACCAGCTCCCCGAGCTGCTTGAACCGGGCGATCTGCTGGTGTTCAACAACACCCAGGTGATCAAGGCACGCTTGCATGGCTTCAAGGCCAGCGGCGGCGCGGTCGAGGCGCTGGTCGAGCGGGTCTTGCCCGGAACTTTTGAAGTCTGGGCCCATCTGCGTGCCAGCAAGAGCCCCAAGCCGGGATCGATCGTCCGCTTCGCCGCGGCTTTCGATGCCGAATTGCTGGGCCGCTGCGGGCGCGACGGCGGCATGTTCCATCTGCGTTTCCCGTCCGATCCGTTCGCGCTGCTTGAAACCCATGGCCATGTGCCGCTGCCGCCCTATATCGAGCATGCCGACGACAGCGACGATGCCAGCCGCTACCAGACTGTCTTTGCGGCCGCGCCGGGTGCTGTGGCAGCGCCAACCGCAGCGCTGCATTTCGACGCCGATTTGCTCTTGCGCTTGGCCGCACGTGGCGTGGCCCTGGCCCATGTGACCCTGCATGTCGGTGCCGGTACTTTCCAGCCGGTGCGGGTCGAGCAACTGGCCGATCACAAGATGCACAGCGAATGGTTCGAGGTGCCGGCCGCAACGGTGGTGGCGATTGCGCAGACCAAGGCGCAAGGCGGGCGCGTGCTGGCGGTTGGCACCACCACCCTGCGGGCGCTGGAATCGGCCGCAAGAGGTGGTTCGCTGCAGGCCGGCGCGAGCGAAACCGAGATCTTCATCACGCCGGGTTTCCAGTTCCAGGTCGTCGACCGCCTGCTGACCAATTTCCACCTGCCCAAGAGCACCTTGATGATGCTGGTCAGCGCCTTCGCCGGCCATGACCGCGTGATGGCGCTGTACCGCCATGCGATTGCGCAGCGCTACCGTTTCTTCAGCTATGGCGATGCGATGCTGCTCGATCTGGCCGCTGCAAAGCCTGCTGCGACAATCGCGCCATGCTGAAGTTTGACCTGCTCAAGACCGAAGGACTGGCCCGCCGTGGCCAGATGACATTGAACCATGGCGTGGTGCAAACCCCGATCTTCATGCCGGTGGGCACTTACGGCACGGTGAAGGGCGTGATGCCGAGGTCGCTCGAGGAGATGGGCGCGCAGATCATCCTCGGCAATACCTTCCACCTCTGGCTGCGGCCGGGTGTTGACATCATCACCCAGTTCGGCGGTTTGCACCGCTTCGAGAACTGGCAAAAGCCCATCCTCACCGACAGCGGCGGCTTCCAGGTCTGGAGCCTGGGCGAGATGCGCAAGATCTCCGAAGAAGGCGTCAAGTTCGCCTCGCCGGTGAACGGCGACAAGCTGTTTTTGACGCCCGAGATCAGCATGCAGATCCAGACGGTGCTCAACAGCGACATCGTCATGCAGTTCGATGAATGCACGCCTTACGAGACCAAGGGCCATCTGACGACCGAAAAGGAAGCGCAGCTGTCGATGGAACTGAGCCTGCGCTGGGCCAAGCGTTGCGCCGATGAATTCGAGCGGCTGGAGAACCCGAACGCCTTGTTCGGCATCGTCCAGGGCGGCATGCATGAAGGCCTGCGCGACGCCTCGCTGGCCAGCCTGACTGCGCTCGACCTGCCTGGCTACGCGATCGGCGGCTTGAGTGTCGGCGAGCCCAAGGAAGACATGATGCGGGTGCTGGCCCATATCGGCCATCAGCTGCCGGCCGACAAACCGCGCTATTTGATGGGCGTGGGCACACCCGAAGACCTGATCGAAGGCGTGCGCCAGGGCATCGACATGTTCGATTGCGTGATGCCGACCCGCAATGCGCGCAATGGCCATCTGTTCACCCGCTTCGGTGACCTGCGCCTGCGCAACGCGCGCTACAAGACCGACGAGCGGCCGGTCGATGAAACCTGCAGCTGCCATTGCTGCAGCAATTTTTCGCGCGCCTATCTGCACCACCTCGATCGCTGCGGCGAGATGCTCGGGCCGATGCTGACCAGCATCCACAACCTGCATTACTACCTGAACCTGATGCAGGAAGCGCGCGATGCGCTCGATGTCGGCGGCTTCGAAACCTTCAGGCTCAAATTCGCCGAGGACCGCGCCCGCGGCGTATAGCGATGGCGATGGCGATGGCGAGACAGAATCCTTGCTTGCTTGCTGGCGAAGCGCGCTGGGCCTGAATGCGGCCGATGAAATCCCTGATCCTGACCCTGCTGGCGCCGCTGCGTTGGTTGGTCCGGCTGCTGCTGGCGCTGCTGATCCTGTTCGAGGAATGGGGCTGGGAGCCGTTGTCGCGCGGCATGGCATGGATCGGCAGACTGCCGGTGTTTCGGCAGATGGAGCGCGCGATCAAGGCCTTGCCACCCTATGCGGCGCTGGGGATTTTGCTGCTGCCGACGCTGGCACTGCTGCCGGTCAAGCTGCTGGCGCTGTGGCTGATCAGCATTGGCCGCACCAGTATCGGTTTGCTGGTGATCCTGCTGGCCAAACTGGTCGGCACGGCGCTCGTCGCGCGGTTGTTCCAGCTGACCCAGCCGGCCTTGCTGCAGCTGCCCTGGTTTGCGCGGATCTATGCCCGCTGGAGCGCCTGGAAAACCGGTCTGCTCGACTGGGTCCATGCTTCACCGTTCTGGCAGGCTGCGCAGGCATGGAAACAGGCGATCAAAAGCGCATTGCGGCGGCGCTAGGGAATTACCAGAACTGCCATTGCCCGGTCTGCACGACCCAGATTCCCAGCAGGCCATTGGTCACTGCATGGGCGATGACGGAGCACCAGAGCTTGCCGCTGCTGCGGTACAGCAACGCATAGGCCAGGCCGGCGATGATTGCTGCCAGCCATAGCGTGTGCGCGAGCGTGAAGACAAAGGTCGACAGCACGATCGCCTTGATGCCGATACGTCGCGGATCGACGGTTTCAAACCTGGCGCTTTCGAGCCAGCGCATCAGGAAGCTGCGCCAGAACAACTCTTCCATCAGCGGCACGATCAGCGCGGCACCGATCCAGCGCGCGCTGATCAAGGGCCAGATCATTGCGCCTTGCGGGTCGAGCGGCAGGAATCCGGCGCTCGGTTCTCCGAGTTGCATCCAGGGTGCATCGAGCTTGATCCACAACATGAAGACCAAGGCACCGACGGCAATGCTCAGCAGCGCTTCACGCCAGGTCGGCAGGTTCTGCCTTGCCAGCTCGCCATAGCCGCGCCAGAACCAGGCCAGCAAGCCGCCGACGCCGACCACGCTGATCGCATAGATCCAGCGCAGGTCGAAGCCGAGGCTGGCTGGCAGATGGCCGCGCAAGGCCAGCAGCGCCATGAAAGCGGCAAAAGGCAGGGCGCGGGCAATCGCTGCCGGGCTGAGCTTCATGGCGGCTTACTTGGCGCGCTGTTCGAGGATGAAATTGGCGCCGTCATATTGGCCCAGCTTCTCGACCAGATAAGGCAGGCAGGCCTGCAGATCATCGTGCAGCGTGAACGGCGGGTTGACGATGAACATGCCGCTGCCAAGCATGCCGAAGCCGCGTGTGTCGGCCTGTTGCTGCACGGTCAAACGCACATGCAGCCAACCCCGCTTGCTGGCGTCAGCGGCAGCTTTCAGACGCTGGGCCAGCTGCGCTGATTCGAGCAACTGCAGCTGCGGATACCAGATCATGTAGACGCCATCGGCAAAGCGCTCGAGCCCTTCGCGCAAGGCGGCCAGCACCTTGGCGTAATCGGTCTTGAGCTCATAGGACGGGTCGATCAGCACGACAGCGCGGCGCGAGGGCGGCGGCAACTCGCCGCGCAGGCTGGCAAAACCGTCGGTATCGGCCACCTGCGTATTCGGGCGCGAATCCAGATAGCTCTGCAGGATGCGGAAATCGGTCGGGTGCAACTCGTAAGTGCGCAGCCGGTCTTCCTCGCGCATCACCAGATTGGCGATCGCCGGCGAGCCGGGGTATTGGCGCAACTGCTTGTCGGGGTTGAAGGCGCGCACCAGATCGAGGTAATCGGCCAGCGGTGCCGGCAGATCCTTGGCGTCCCAGAGCTTGGAAACGCCGTGCACATATTCGCCTTTCTTCTGTGCGTATTGGCCTTCGATCGAATAACCGCCGGCACCGGCATGGGTGTCGACCAGGGTGTAGGGCTTGTCTTTCTCGCCCATATAGCGAAGCACCTGGGTCAGGATCAGGTGTTTGAGGACATCGGCATGGTTGCCGGCGTGGAAGGCGTGTCGGTAGGCGAGCATGGCTGAACTGTAGCTTGGTGCAAGGCGCCAGGCCTTCGCCGGCTCGAGGGGTCGACTCGCTGGGTCAACAGGCCATGGAAAACAAGCCTGCCCGGTTGGCATCGCCCAGCCCATCAGGCCGCCTTGCTGGCGTCCTTCCTAGACCCCGGCTTCAGCCAAGGCCGCGAGCAGGGCGTCGAGTTCGGCTTGCGTGTTGTAGGCCTGCACGGACAAGCGCACAAAGGTATGCGGCCCATGCTGCGTCACCGGGATCTCGATGCGATGTTGTTCGAACAGCTGCCGGCGCAGGCCTTCTGCGTCGGTGGTGCGAACCGGAATCGGCACCATCTGCGCGTAAGCATGGTCTGGCGCCACCGGCTCCAGCCGATTGCGGGCCAGGGCCTTGTGCAGGGTCGCGCAAGCCCATTCATGGCAACGATTGCGCTGTTGCGGCCAGTCATGCTTTGCCTGGAAAGCAATCGCCGCCGGCACTGTCAGATAAGCCGCCAGATCGCGCGTGCCCTGCCATTGCAGCCGGCGTTCCAGCCTGCTGCGGCCGGTGTAGGCGTCAAAACCGGTATGGCCACCTTCGCCCGCCACATAGCCCCAGCTGACCACGGTGGCCTCGATGGCGCTATGCCGCGCTGGCTGCACATGCATGAAGGCCGCGCCCTTGGGGGCACACATCCATTTGTGGCAGTTGCCGGTGTAGAAATCGGCACCCACTTCCTGCAGATCAAGCGCCATCTGGCCGGGCGCATGGGCGCCGTCGATCAGCGTCGGAATGCCGGCTGCGCGCGCCAGTTGGCAGAGCAATGCCACCGGCAGGATCAAAGCCGTCGTCGAAGTGATGTGGCTGGCAAAGATCAGCTTCGTGCGCGGGCTGACCTCGGCCATCATGCGTGCGGCAAATTCTTCGGGTTTGAAGGGCAGCGGCAGCAGCACCCGGCGGTAATGGGCGCCGACGCGCTGACATTCGCGCTCCCAGGTTGCGTCGCAAGCCCCGTATTCATGGTCGGTGCCGAGGATTTCATCGCCAGGCTGCAAGTCCAGCGAGCGTGCCACGATGTTGACACCGGTGGTGGCGTTGGGCACGAACACCAGGTCTTCGCTGCTGGCTCCCAGGTAGTCCGCCAATGCGGCGCGGGCTTGGGCCAGCAGCAACCCCGACCTGCGTCCGAGAAATTCCACCGGGTTGCGTTCAAGTTCGAGCTGCCAGCGCTGGTACTGCTCAAACACCTCGCGTGGACAGGCCCCGAACGAGCCATGGTTGAGGAAGATCAGATCGGGGTCGAGCAGGAAGGCGTCGCGCATCATGCGACGATTCTTGCACTCCTGGTGGGCAGGGATCGAGGGGCAAACCCTCAACTGCTTGGCTTGGGGCAAGGTGGTCTGGTCAATTTGATATGGATAATCAGCGATTGTTCGCCGATCCTGGCGCGCTTTGCTTTACTGAAAAAATCAACATGCCCAGCCTTTTCGACCCCATCCAGATCGGCGACCTGCAACTCGCCAACCGCATCGTCATGGCGCCGCTGACGCGCAGCCGCTCGAAGGGCTTGCTGCCCGGCGAGATGGCAGTCGAGTATTACCGTCAGCGCGCCAGCGCCGGCCTGATCATCAGCGAAGGGACGCAGATCAGTCAGCAAGGCCAAGGCTACCTCGACACACCGGGCATCCATCGCCCGGACCAGATCAAGGCCTGGAAGCGCGTCACCGATGCCGTGCATGCCGAGGGCGGCAAGATCGCCGTGCAGCTCTGGCATGTCGGCCGCATCTCGCATACACAGTTCCAGGTCGATGGCCAGGCGCCGGTTTCGTCGACCAACAAGGCCGCCAAGGGCATGACTTTTGCTGCCGAAGGCTTTGTGCAGGCATCCACGCCGCGTGCGCTGCGCACCGATGAAATGCCCGGGCTGGTGGCCGATTTCGCCCATGCTGCGAGCTGTGCGATGGAGGCCGGCTTCGACGGCGTCGAAGTGCATGGTGCCAACGGCTATCTGATCGAGCAGTTTCTGCGCGACAGCATCAATGACCGCCAGGACGAATATGGCGGCTCGGTCGAAAACCGCGTGCGCCTCGCGGTCGAAGTGATGGCTGCGATCGCCGCTGCGATCGGCCCGGGTCGCGCCGGTATCCGGTTGAGCCCGGTCACGCCGGTCAATGACGCCCCGCAGGACAGCGACGCGCAAACGCTCTACACCCATCTGGCCGCGCAACTGAGTTTGCTGAAGCTGGCTTTTGTGCATGTCGTCGAAGGCCAGACCCGGGGGGCGCGCGACATTGCGCCGTTCGACTATGACGCGATGCACAAGGCTTTTACCGGCAACTGGATGGTCAACAACGGCTACAACCGCGAGATGGCCCTGCAGGCCGTGGCTTCAGGCCATGCCGATCTGATCGCCTTCGGCCGCCCCTTCATTTCCAACCCGGATCTGGTGCGGCGCCTGCGCCTGGATGCGCCGCTGCAGCCAACGCTTGAAGCCAGCACCTTCTACGGTGGTGGCGCGCATGGCTACATCGACTACCCTACGCTGGCCGATTGATATTGCCCGTCAGTTGCGAGCGCGGAACAACTCGTTGATCGAGATTTCGCGCGGGCCATGGTGCAGCGTGAATGCTTCACCGGCCTGCAGTTGCCCCGGGTGCTTGACCGCCAGGTAAAAACCGCACCAGCCGTTTTGCTGCATCAGCTTGGCCGCCTGCTTGAAGCCCATCACTGCGTTGAACTTGAAGCAGGGGAAGCGCGGCTCGCTGACGACCAGTTCGCAATCGGCAAAGCGCAGCATGTCGCCAATGCAGACATCCTGTTCGAGCAGGCCGGACAAGGTCAGGTTCTCGCCCATCGCACCCGGCGGCAGCACAGCGTCCCAGGCGGCCGCCTTGGCCTGCGCCCGCACCGTCTGCCAGAACGGGTAATGCTCACTCGGATAGGCGTAGATCGCCTTGGTCAGGCCGCCATGCACGCTCAGGTCGGCCTGCTCGTCGCCTGCCAGCCCGAGCGTCGTTACCGCCACGGGACCCTGGCGCGGGGCCTTGTTGATGCCGCTGAGGACGCTGCGGTTTGCGTCGATGACCAAGGGGCTGGCCGCGGCGATGTTGAGGCTGAGGATCTGCATGCTGGTTTTTCTTGGCCAATCCGGCCGGCTACGAGGAAATTGAAAACCCCTCAGAATACCGGAGCTTGGCGCTGGCCGACCGGCGCGCCCACCCAGTTTGATTCACAGGAAATTGCATGACTGCCCTATTTGACCCGTTTGACCTGAAGGGCCTGAATTTGCCCAATCGCATCGTGATGGCGCCCTTGACCCGCTGCCGCGCCGGTGCCGGTGACGTGCCGCTGCCGATCAGCGCGACTTATTACCGTCAGCGCGCTTCGGCCGGGTTGATCATTGCCGAGGGCACCAACATCACTGCCAAGTCCTGCGCTTTCGAGAAGGCACCGGGCATCTACAGCGAGGCGCAAGTCGAGGGCTGGCGCCAGGTGGCTGACGCCGTCCATGCTGAAGGTGGCCATATTTTCATGCAGCTCTGGCATTGCGGCCGGGTCGGCGCCGACGCGATCCTCAATGGCGAGCCGCCGCTGGGGCCTTCCGAAGTCAACGACGATCTCGACGCGCTGCAGGTCTACGGTCAGATGGCCAACGGCCGCTATGCCCGCCTCGCGGCAACGCCAGCGCGTGCGATGACCTTGGCTGAAATCCAGGAAACGATTGCCGACTATGCGCAGGGCGCGGCGAACGCTATCAGGGCCGGGCTCGACGGGGTCGAGATCCATGCCGCCAACGGCTATCTGCCGCACCAGTTCCTCTCGCCGGGCACCAACCAGCGCAGCGATCACTATGGCGGTAGCATGGAAAACCGTTTGCGCTTTCTGCGCGAAGTGGTCGAGGCAGTAGTCGCCAAAGTCGGCGCCAACCGCGTCGGCGTGCGCATTTCGCCATTCGCCGGCTACAACAACAGCCGCGATACCGACCCGGCCGCGACGACCACGGCCGTGGCCAAATTGCTCGAGGGCTATGGCCTGGCCTATCTGCATCTGGCCGACACCAATGCCTGGGCCGGCAGTCCGGACATGCCGCAGTTGCTGGCCGCGACCAAACCGCATTTCAGCGGCAGCTTGATCGGCAATGGCGCGATCACGCCCGAAGCCGCGCAGGACTATGTTGCTGCCGGAACTTTCGACATGGTCGCTTTCGGCCGGCCTTTCCTGGCCAATCCGGACCTGCCGGCGCGCATCCGTCAAGGCGGGCCATTCAACGATCCGCGCGCGGTGGGCTGGTACGGCGGCAGCGAGGAGGGGTATACCGATTACCCAGCGCTCGGCTAGTCCCGAGAGGCTTGAGGGCGGCTGGGGAGTCGAAACGAGTTCAGCTCAAGCTCATCGAGCTGACTGATCAACTGGATCTCCCAGGCCAGGTATTGGCGTGCCGCTTCTTTGTTGCCGTCATGCCGGTCATGCACGAAGAACAGGTAGTCGATGCATTCGCCATCGGCCGGTGAATCGCCTGCACTCTGCAGCGGCAAACCGGCCTGGCGCCAGGCGCTCAGACCCCCTTCGAGCAGGCTGACCGACAGACCCAGCGCCTGGAGGTCAAGCGCGGCACAAGCGGCCAAGCCTTGCTCATCGGCAATCAGCACCACCGGAAGATGGGTGTCTGCCAGCATTGCTGCGAGTTTCGGGCGGATCGACCAGCGGCTGCTGGCAATATGGGTCTGGCGAAACTGCATGCTCGGGCGCAGGTCGATGGCGATCAGCTCGCCCTTGGCCAGCCCGGCGGCCGTGTCCAGGGCGCTAATTTTCGGCAGCACCGGCATGGCGGCTGCAGCCACTGCGGGCAAAGCGAGTTGGCTGTCCAGCCCGTCGTTGAGCACGCTGGCATCATGGCCCATCTGGTTCAGCCAACTGGCCACTGTGCAGGCGCGGATGCCGTCAGAATCAAACAGCACCAGCCTGGCGTGACGCACGCCGACATAGTGGTCGTTGGCCTGCATCAGCTGGCCGCCCGGCATATGTTGGGCGCCGGGCAGGCTGCCAAGAGCGAATTCCTCCGGGCTGCGCACATCGCACAAGAACAGCGTGCGTTGCGGATCTTGCGACCAGGCTTGCACCGTCTGCGCGCTGACCCTGGGGACATTGAAACTCGCCGCCAATGCCTCAGCCGCAGCGCGCATTTCGACTTGCGCCGCTTGTGCGGCCGGCGACCGGGCCTGGGCAATATCTGGGTAGCGGCGCTTGCCACCATGCTCGAGCCCCAGACCAGCCAGGTACCAGCCCTGGGTGCCGTTTTCGAGCGCCGAGATGGGGTTGGTCAAGCCGAGATTGATCAAGGTTTGCGCGCCGATGATGCTGCGCGTACGGCCAGCGCAATTGATCACGATATGGGTCTTTTCGCTCGGCACCAGGTCGCGGATGCGCAGGCCCAATTCGCCGTTCGGACAGCTGGTGGCGGTCGGAATATTCATTTTCTGAAACTCCGAAAACGGCCGGCCGTCCAGCACCACGACATCCTCTTTGTCAGCCAGTAGTCGCGCCAGTTCGGTCGCCGTGACGCGGGGCGTGTGGTAGGCCTGCTCGGCCAGTTCGCCAAAGGCCTTGTGCGGAACATTGACCCCGGCAAACAGCGCAAAACCAGCGGCCTGCCAGCTGTGGGTGCCGCCGCGCAGCACATGGACATCGGTGTAAGCCAAATCGGCCAGCCTGCCCGCGGCGGCCAGCGCCACGCCCTGGCCGTCATCGTCGTACGCCACCAGCCGTACGTTCAAGCGCGGTGCCAGCCGACGCACCTCCAGCTCGAGTCGGCTATAGGGCAGGGGAACGCCAAAAAACAGATGAGATTCCCCATATTGCCCATGCTCCCGGACATCAAACAGGGCAATTTCCTGACCATCATGCAACCAGGATTTCAGTTCGACGGCGTCTACAAAATTTGTCATCCTGGACTCGGTAGTTGGACGCGGACGAGTGGGCTGCGATGCGATGCGGTGTGCTGGCAAGGCGAAGCAGGATTCGCAGACCTGATCGAGTATCTCTTTCTTCTGGTTGGGCGGGGCCTGACCATTGCCGAAACGTCCGACCTCATGCCTCAGCCAGCTTCAGCCGGCCTGAAGCCATTGCGCCATCAAGGCGTCCCACTTGATTCTTGCCGCCTGCAGATGCCTGATCTTGACATGACCATAGCCGCGGATTTCTTCGGGAATGCGGGCGATCTCGACCGCCAGTTTCAGGCGCTCGGCGCTCAGCCCGCGTGCCAGCAAGGCATCGATGCTGCTGCGGTACTCGTCGATCAAGGCGCGCTCGGTGCGGCGCTCTTCGCTGTAGCCGAAGGGATCGAAAGCGCTGCCACGCAGGCCTTTGAGCTTGGACAGGACCAAAAATGCCGGGCGCAGCCAGGCGCCAAAACGGCTTTTTTGCAACTCGCCTTTTTCGTTTTTCCTGGCCAGCAGCGGCGGTGCCAGATGGTGGACGATCTTGTAATCACCCTCGAACCTGGCGGCAATGCTGGCGCTGAATTTTTCGTCGACATGCAGGCGTGCGACTTCATATTCGTCCTTGAAAGCCATCAGCTTGAACAGGTAGCGCGCCACCGCTTCGGTCAGCCTTGTCGAGGCCAAAGGGCTTTCGGCAGCGCGGACTTTCTCGACGAATTCCCGGTAACGCTGCGCATAAGCTGGGTTCTGATAATCGGTGAGAAATTCGACGCGTTTGGCAATCAGCTCATCGACGCCGGCGCGCTTGACGATGTTGATGACCTGGCGCGCCGCATACAGCGCCTGCACCGCAGCCAGATCCTCGGCGCAGCGCCGCCCCCATTCGAAGGCAGCCTTGTTGTTGTCGACCTGCACCGCATTGAGCTCGATCGCGCGCAGCATGGCTGCATGGCTGAGCGGCACGCGGCCCTTTTGCCAGGCAAAGCCAAGCAGCAAGGGGTTGGTGTAGAGCGAATCGCCAAGCAGCTTGACCGCCACTTCTTCGGCGTCGAAAAGTCCGATGTTTTCCTTGCCGACGGCCTTGCCGACCGCGCTTTCGCAAGCGCTGGCCGGGAAATGCCAATCGGCATCGTTGACCAAGGCTGCAGTTGGCGAAGCATGGGTGTTCATCGCCACATAGCTGCGGCCCAGGGCCATCAGGGTCAAGGTGGTTTTGTTGGCGGCGACGATCGCATCGCAGGCGATCACCAGATCGGCGTCGCTGACCTTGGTAGTGCAGATCGCCTCGGCGCTGTCGGCGATCTGGATATGGCTCCAGGTGCTACCGCCTTTTTGCGCCAGGCCAGCCGAGTCCTGCGTGATCACGGCCTTGCCTTCAAGATGCGCGGCCATGCCGAGCAATTGGCCGATCGTGATCACGCCGGTGCCGCCGACGCCGGCGACGACGATGCCCCAGGCGCGGGTCGAGTCAGGCAGCGCGGGGTTTGGCAGCAAGCCCAGTCCGGCGTCGAACGGGCTCGGGCGCTGCGCCTGTTTCGGCTTCTTCAGCGCCCCGCCCTCGACGGTGACAAAGCTCGGGCAGAAACCTTTCAGGCAGGAATAGTCCTTGTTGCAGCTGTTCTGGTTGATCTGGCGCTTGCGGCCGAATTCTGTCTCCAGCGGTTCGATGCTGAGGCAGTTCGACTGCACCGAGCAGTCGCCGCAGCCTTCGCAGACCAGCTCGTTGATGACGACGCGTTTGGCCGGATCGACCAGCTTGCCGCGCTTGCGGCGGCGGCGTTTTTCGGTGGCACAGGTCTGGTCATAGATGATCACCGAACAGCCCTTGATTTCCCTGAAGCGGCGCTGGACCGCGTCAAGCTGGTCGCGGTGCTCGACGCTGACCCCTTCGAGCAAGGAAATGCCCTGATATTTCTCCGGCTCATCGGTGACGATGACAACGGCGGAAGCACCCTCGGCGCTGACGCTGCGCATGATCTGCAGGACCGTATGGCCTTCGGGCCGCTCGCCGACCCGCTGACCGCCGGTCATCGCGACCGCATCGTTGTAGAGGATCTTGTAGGTGATGTTGACGCCGGCAGCAATCGACTGGCGGATCGCCAGACTGCCCGAATGGAAGTAGGTGCCGTCGCCGAGATTGGCAAAGATATGTTGTTCGTTCGTGAACGGCGCCTGACCGACCCAGGTAACGCCCTCGCCGCCCATCTGCGTGAAGGTCGAGGTGCTGCGGCCCGGCATCCAGTTGACCATGTAGTGGCAGCCGATGCCGGCCACCGCACGCGAGCCTTCAGGCACATGGGTGCTGGTGTTGTGCGGGCAGCCGCTGCAGAACCAGGGAATCCGGTCAGCGCCGGCCGCCGCCTGGATTTCGATCTTGAGGGACTGCTCCTTGGCATCGAGCCTTGCCATGCCGGCGTCCAGCCTTGCCGCGATGTCAGCGTCAACGCCGAGCTTCTTCAGCCGCTTGGCGATCGCGCGGGCGATCAGCTCCGGGGTCAGATCGGCCTGCGGGCGCAGCAGCCAGTTCTGGCTCGGGTTCGGCCGGCTCCATTCGCCACCGCTTTCATCGCCCTCGGCTTCGTCGAATTTGCCCAGCACATTCGGCCGCACATCGGTGCGCCAGTTGTAGAGCTCTTCCTTGACCTGGTATTCGATGATCTGGCGCTTTTCCTCGATCACCAGGATTTCCTGCAGGCCGCGCGCGAAGTCGCGGGTGATCGTGGCTTCCAGCGGCCAGACGACATTGACCTTGTGCAGGCGCAGGCCGATGCGGCGGCAGCTGTCTTCGTCCAGGCCGAGCTGCTGCATGGCCTGCCTGGTGTCGTTGTAGGCCTTGCCGCTGGCGATGATGCCGAAGCGGTCATGTGGGGTCGAAATGACGTTGTAGTTGAGCTTGTTGGCGCGCACATAGGCCAGCGCCGCATACCATTTGTAGTCCATCAAGCGAGCTTCTTGCTCGAGTGGCGAGTCGGGCCAGCGCAGATGCAGACCACCGTCCGGCATCTGGAAGTCTTCGGGCATGATGATGCTGACCCGGTCGGGGTCGACGTCGACGCTGCCGCTCGACTCGACGACATCCTGGATCGTCTTCATGCCCGACCAGACGCCCGAGAAACGCGACAGCGCGATCGCGTGCAAGCCCAGGTCCAGAATCTCCTGCACGCTGCTCGGGAAGAACACCGGAAAGCCAGCCGCCTTGAAGACATGGTCGCTTTGATGCGCGGCCGTGCTGCTCTTGGCCACATGGTCGTCACCGGCGATCGCGATCACGCCACCATGCTTCGAGGTGCCAGCCATATTGGCGTGTTTAAAGACATCGACGCTGCGGTCGACGCCTGGCCCTTTGCCGTACCAGATGCCGAAGACGCCGTCGAATTTGCTTTTTTCCGGGAACAGCGACAGCTGCTGTGTGCCCCATACGGCCGTGGCCGCCAGCTCTTCATTGACGCCGGGCTGGAAGACGATGTGCTGCGCCGCCAGATGCTTCTTGGCCGCCATCAACGACTGGTCATAAGCGCCCAGCGGCGAGCCGCGGTAGCCGCTGATGAAGCCTGCGGTATTGAGTCCGGCCAGCGCGTCACGCTTGCGCTGCAGCATCGGCAAGCGCACCAGCGCCTGCACGCCGCTCATGAAGGCGCGGCCGCTGTCCAGCGAGTATTTGTCGTCCAGCGTGACCTTCTCCAGCGCGCGCAGGATATGTTCAGGCAAAGGTGCATTCATGGCATGGAACTCCGGTGGGGCCGAACGGCCAGCAGCCAACAATTATTGGCCGCAGCATCAGTGTAGGTAAATGCTGCTGATAGGTGCTTTCTGAAACTCGCAAAAAAATCGGTGTTTGAGCAATAATATTTCTGTACTCAAAGAATCGAGATTCAATTGATGCTGGAAAAATCAAAACAAGGGAAAACCATAGGTTTGGCTGGCGCGCTTGAATCACCCCTGCAGGGTGAGGCGCTCGACCGGTATCACATCGCGATTCTGGAACTGCTGCAATCCGAAGCCAGGCTGTCGAATGCCGAACTGGCAGCGCGCATCGGCTTGTCCACCGCACCGACTTGGCGGAGGGTGCGCTGGCTCGAGGAGCAGGGCTATATCACCGGCTACCGGGCTGAAATCGACCGGCGCAAGATCGGCCTGGGCGTGCTGGCCTTTGTGCGCTTGACCGCTGATCGCAACAATGGCGCCACCACCAAGCAACTCGAGGATGAAATCCGCCAGCTGCCCGAAGTGACCGCTTGTCACTACATTTCAGGCACCGGTACTTTCGAGCTGCAGGTGATGGCCACCGACCTCGATGCCTTCTCGCGTTTTTCGATCGACCGCTTGCTCAATCTGCCGAATGTGAAGGACATCCACACCAGCTTTTCGCTCGGTGAGGTCAAGGCCAGTTCCGCCCTGCCCCTGGCCCATCTCAAAAGCCCAGACTGAGCAGGCTCGCTGCAGCGACCAGGGTCAAGGCCATCGCGCCGCCATAGCAAATCAGCTTGGCCGCTGTGCCCTTGTGGATGCCGATGTCATGCAAGCTGCACAGAATTCGGTGCGCCGCATGCCAGGCAAACAGCGAGATCACAGCAACCAGCAGACCCTTGCCGGCCCAATGCTGGGCAAAGGCGAGCATCTGCGAATAAGCCAGCTTCGAGCCCGTCAAAGGCCAGGCCAGCGGTACCGCCAAACCGGTGATGAAGACCAGCATCGGCCCCAGCAGCGCCGCAAGCATGCCGCCAGCGCCAAACAGCAGCCAGAAAATCGGCGCATGAGAGCGCTTCATCACGATTGCCCCAGCATTGCCAGCAGCAGCAAGGACGCGACGACCGTCGCAGCCCAGCCGATGCGTGTGATCGTCACAGCCTGCAAGCGCTTGCCGCCGACGAAGATCATCGGCATCGTCTTGGGCATGATCTCGAACCAGCTCTTGGCATGCACCACCATTGCCAGCAACAGCAAGGCATGCAGCAGCAGCGATGCCGGGCTTTGCAAGGCGGCCAGCCAGCCGTTCCAGGCCGCTTCGCCTTGCGCCAGCCGCATAACACCGACGGCCAGTATCAGCGCATACGCCGCCACGCCGAAAGCGGTGGTTTCGCGCGCCATATAGCGGACGAAAAACGGGTCGCGCCGCCACCAGCCTGTCATCGGCCGGATATAGGGCTTGGCCGTCTTGGCTTGCTTGCTCATGCCTTGTCTCCCTGGAAGACGCGCAGGAAATAATCCTTGGCGCTGTTGACCTTGTTCTGGTTCACCGCATTGGCCGGGTCGACATGCTTGGGGCAGACCTCGGAGCAATAGCCGACTGCCGTGCAACTCCACACGCCTTCAGCCGCATTGACGACTTCCATCCGCTCGGCTTGGCCGCCATCGCGCGAATCGGCGTTGTAGCGGTGCAGCAGGGCCAGCGCAGCCGGCCCGACGAAGTTCGGGTCAAGTCCGTACTGCGGGCAGGCGGCATAGCAGAGCAGGCAGTTGATGCAGCTGCTGTATTGCTCGAACTGCTCAAGCTGTTCGGGTGTTTGCAGGTATTCGCCCTCGTCGAGACGGCGCGGCGTTTTCGGGATGATGTAAGGCTTGATGCTTTCGAGCTTCTCGACGAATTTATCGACGCTGACGACCAGGTCGCGCTCGATCGGGAAATGGGCCAAGGCCTCGACACGCACCGGCCCCGGCAGCAGGTCGCGCAAAAAGGTCTTGCAGGACAGCTCGGGCTTGCCGTTGATCATCATGCCGCAGCTGCCGCAAATCGCCATCCGGCAGGACCAGCGAAAGCTCAGGCTGCCGTCCTGATCATCCTTGATCTGCTGCAGCCCTTGCAGGACCGACATATCGTCGGTGAACGGCACTGCAAAGGTCTGCCAGAAGGGCTGATCCTCCTGCTCGGGCCGGTAGCGCTGCACCTCGATCGCGATCGTCTTCTGGCTCGATGCTTCAGACATGGCTGGCCTCCTTGGCAAGGCGTTGGGCAGCATCGGCCTGCTCGCCGGCCGCGCCATAGGCGCGCGTTCCTGGCGGCGAGCTGGTGATTCTGACCTCGCCATAAGTGATCGTCGGGGCGTCGTCGCCCTGGTAATGCGCCAGGCTGTGCTGCAGGAAGTTCTGGTCGTCACGCAGCTCGAAACCGTCGAGCCGCTGGTGCGAACCACGCGACTCCTTGCGGTTCAAGGCCGAATGCGCCATCGCCTGTGCCACATCGAGCAGATAACCGAGCTCGATCGCGAGCAGCCATTCGGTGTTCCAGGCTTTCGAATGGTCGTCGAGCTGCACCCGCTTGTAGCGCTGCTTCAACTCGGCGAGCTTGTCGCAAGTGGCTTGCATCGTCGCTGCGCTGCGGTAGATGCCGCAGCCTTCTTCCATGCTCTGGGCCATTTCGCGGCGCAGCGTGGCGATGCGTTCATTGCCGTCGCTGCGCTGGACAAGGGTCATTGCCTTGCGGCGCGAATTTTCGGCCAATCTGTCGAGCAGATCGGGATCACCGTGGGTCACCGATTTCGCGAAGGCCGCGGCCTCGAGACCTGCAACCTTGCCGAACACGAGCAACTCGGTCAGCGAGTTCGAGCCAAGCCGGTTCGCCCCATGGATGCCGACGCTCGAGCATTCGCCCACCGAATAGAGCCCGGGCAAGGGTGAAGCGGTTTTGCCATCGGCGGTGATGCCGCCCATCGTGTAATGGACGGCCGGCAAGATCGGAATCGGTTCCTTGGCCGGGTCGACGCCGAGATATTCGACCGCCAGCTCGTAGATCTGCGGCAGGCGTTCGCGCAGCTTCTTTTCGCCAAGATGGCGCAGGTCGAGGTGCAGCACATCGCCATGGATGCCGCTGATCGTGCGGCCTTTC
>CAMDHE010000085.1 GCA_945898095.1 Roseateles toxinivorans
GGTGCCGGCCGAGATCACATCGTCAATGATCAGCACCCGGCCCTGCACCTTCGCACCGACCAGGTTGCCGCCTTCGCCATGTGATTTGGCTTCCTTGCGGTTGTAGGCAAAAGGTACGTTCTTCCCTTGCCGCGCCAGCTCGATCGCCAATGCCGCCGCCAAGGTGATGCCCTTGTAAGCCGGGCCGAAGATCATGTCGAACTGCAGCCCGGAAGCGATCAGACGCTGCGCATAGAACTGCGCCAGACGCCCGAGCTTGGCACCATCGTTGAACAGACCCGCGTTGAAAAAATAAGGGCTCAGCCGGCCGGCCTTGGTCTGGAATTGGCCAAAACTCAGCACGCCGGCTTCGACTGCAAAAGCGACGAAATCCTGGGCCAGTTGATCGGGAGGTGCAAGGGCTGTCATGGGGAACCTGTAGCGGAATGGAAAGATTGTAGGGGCCGACTGCAGTCCGGCTTGGGCGCCAGCGCCCGGCTGCGATACTGCGCCCTTCAAGATCGTCAATCGACACCAGCAGGGTTACAGCATGCGTTTTATCACCGCCAATTTGAACGGCATCCGCTCGGCTGCGAGCAAGGGATTTTTTGACTGGCTGGCCTTGCAGGATGCCGATGCTTTGGGCGTGCAGGAAGTCAAGGCACAACATGAACATATAGCCGGCATTTACTGCAGCCCCGGCAAGCTCAAAGGTCATTTCCACTATGCGCAGAAGAAGGGCTATTCCGGCGTCGGCCTGTACACCCAGGAAGAACCGAGCGATGTCATCACCGGTTTGGGAATAGAAGAGTTCGACCATGAAGGCCGCTGGATCGAGAAGCGCTTTGACAAACCCGGCCGCAAGCTCAGTCTGATCAGCTGCTACTTCCCCAGCGGCTCGAGCGGCGAGGACCGCCAGCAAGTCAAGTTCCGTTTCCTCGCCGCGCTGCATCCGCATCTGCAGGCGATGAAGGCCGAACGCGAGTTCATCCTGGTGGCCGATGTCAATATCGCCCACAAGGAAATTGACTTGAAAAACTGGAAAGGCAATCTGAAAAACAGCGGTTTCCTGCCCGAAGAGCGGGCCTGGATGACGGGTCTGTTCGAGCAGGAGGGGCTGGTCGATGTCTTCCGTACCTTGAACGACAAAGCCGAGCAATACACCTGGTGGAGCAACCGCGGTGAGGCCTATGCCAAGAATGTCGGTTGGCGGCTCGATTACCACCTCGCCACACCCGGCCTGGCCGCGTTGGCAAGGCGCGAATGCATCTACACCGAGACGCGTTTCTCGGACCATGCGCCGCTGACGATCGACTATGACTTCAAGCTCTGAAGCACGGACTTTGCCGGAAAGCGCTTCGATCAGCAGCCTCTATTTACTCCGCTCAGGTTCATGGCTCGGCGCCAAGCGGTTGACGCTGGCCTGCGGCCTGGAGGAATTTCCGCCAGAGATTTTTGCGCTTGCCGACAGCCTGGAGATCCTCGACCTCTCGAACAACCAGCTGTCCAGTCTTCCCGATGATCTGCCCCGGCTGAAGCGGCTGCGCGTCTTGTTTTGTTCGGGCAACAACTTCACTGGTTGGCCAGCAGTTCTGGGCCAATGCCCACAGCTGAGCATGATCGCCTTCAAGGCCAACCGGATCAGGTCAATTCCCAGCGGATCGCTGCCCCGCGGCTTGCGCTGGCTGATCCTCACCGACAACCAACTCGAGGCGCTGCCCGCCGACATCGGGCGCTGCACGCAGTTGCAAAAGTTGATGCTGGCCGGCAACCGCTTGCGCGCCTTGCCGCCAGAGCTGGCAGCTTGCAAGGCGCTCGAGCTGCTGAGGATTTCAGCCAATCAGCTGGGCGAATTCCCGGCATTTCTGCTCGAGCTGCCGCGCCTGTCCTGGCTGGCTTATGCGGGCAATCCCTTTTGCGAACAGCGCGAGCAAGCCGCGATCAGCGCTGCGCCGATGGCCAGGATTGATTGGCAGGAACTGCACCTGCAACAGCAGCTCGGCGAGGGCGCTTCGGGCGTCATCCACCAAGCGCAATGGCAGCAAGGGGACCGCTTGCTGCCGGTTGCGGTCAAGCTGTTCAAGGGCGATGTCACCAGCGACGGCCTGCCAGGCTCTGAACTGGCCGCCTGCATCAACGCAGGATCCCACCAGCAACTGATCCAGATGCTCGGTCAGGTGGTGGGGCATCCGGCCGATCAATGCGCGATGGTGATGCCCCTGATCGACCCCGCTTTTCGCAACCTGGCCCAGCCTCCCAGCCTGGATTCCTGCACCCGCGACATCTATGCCCCGGATGCCGGCTTTGCCCTGCGCGAGTTGCTGCTGATCGCACAAGGCATCGCCTCGGCGGCCAGGCATCTGCATGCTCAAGGGCTGATGCATGGCGATCTGTATGCACACAACATCCTGCACAAGGGCTGCGGCGCGGTCCTGCTGGGAGACTTTGGCGCCGCTTCATTTCTGGCGTCCGATAACCAGCAGCAGGCCGAGGCCATGCAGCGGCTGGAAATACGCGCTTTTGCCTGCCTGCTGGAAGAACTGCTGGCCCGTTGCAGCAGCTCGGCCGGATCGGCTGATGACAGTGCAGCGATCAAGTTGCTCGATGATCTGAAATGCGCCTGCTTTCAGGACCCGCCGGGAGCCCGGCCGCTGTTCGCCGAGGTGGAGCAGATCCTGATGACCATTCATTGAACTGATCTTCGGCAAGTCCCGGTTGGACCCACCTCGCCACAATCGACAAGGCAAACCAGCCGGAGGTGACGAGAATGACCCGATTGTCGATTTACACCTTGTGTGCCGGCTTGTTGCTGGCCGGATGCGCCGTCGAGGTACAGAACCTGCAACCGGCCAAGGAGCTTGCGCAGCGCTCGAAGCCACCCGGTTCGGTCTATACCGGCTGGCGCATCTTCCAGGATCGCTGCGCAGCCTGTCATGGGCAGGCAGCAACCGGCACCAACGGCGCTCCCGACTTGTTGCCGCGGGTCCGCAATATGGGTTCACGCCGCTTCATCGGCTTGGTACTCAAGCGCTACGACTGGAATCTCGCGCCAAGTCCGCTCAGCAGCGCGCCAGCCGAACGCGAAGCCCTGATCGATTTACTCGAACAGCGCAAGGACATTTACTCATTGACGATGCCGGTCTGGCAAGGCGAGCCGCGCGTCAGCGCCCATATCGTCGATCTCTACGCCTTCCTCTCCGCACGCGCCGAGGGCACGCAAGGCCCAGGACGGCCGGCACAGTAGCTCAGGCCAGCTTCCAACCGGATGCAGCAGAACGACTGCTGTAGGATCGGACGTCGGCCTTCGCTGGCATTTCAAACCGCGAAATTCGAACAAGGAAGCCTGTGCTGCGACAGATCACCATCATTCGTCTCGCCGCAGCTGCCGCGACATTCAAGAACTCCCTGCAAACCCGCCAGAACGCTCGCGCGCAAATCGAATGAAGACAACTTTCACTGCTTGCTTGATTTCGGTGGCAGCTTTGCTGCTGGCGCCCGGCGCCGTGGCGCAACCGGCAGGAAACTACCCGAATCGTCCGGTCAAGATCATCAGCCCTTTTGCGCCAGGTGGCGCCACTGACATCCTGGCGCGGATCCTGGCGCAAAAACTCGGCGAAGTCTGGAATCAGACCGTTATCGTTGACAACAAGGCCGGCGCGGGCGGACTGATCGCAGGAACTGCGGTGGCGCGGGCCGAGCGCGATGGCTATACCTTGCTGCTCGGTTCGGTCGGCCCGATGGAAGTGCTGCCGAGCCTGGTCAAGAAGATGCCTTACGACCCGGAAAAGGATTTCGCGCCGATCGCAATGTTGGTCAACGTCGAGAACGTGCTGGTGGTCAATGACCGGGTGCAGGCCAAATCCCTGCCCGAGCTGATTGCCTTCGCCCGGGCCAACCCGGGCCTGTTGAAGTTCGGCTCCTCAGGCATCGCCACCACTGGTCATCTGGCGGGCGAAGTCTTCAAGCAGCAAGCCGGCGTGGACATGCTGCATGTTCCCTACCGTGGCGGCGCTCCGGCGGCTTCTGCCTTGCTCGCAGGCGACATCGACATGATCTTCTCCACTGTCCCGTCAGTGGTCCAGTTCGTGAAATCCGGGCGCCTGCGGGCAATGGCGGTGACGGCTGAAAATCAGATCGAGATCTTGCCTGGCGTGCAACCGATCAGGAAGCTGGGGCTGCCGGGCTACCGGGTCGCGTCCTGGTATGGCTTGCTTGCACCGGCCGGCACGGCACCGGCGATCATCGAGAAAATTCACGCCGATGTAAGCCGGATCCTGTTGATGCCTGAGGTCAAGACCGCCTTGCTCGAACAGGGCTGGACTACCGTGCATGCACCCACGTCGTTGATGGCCGAACAAATCAAGACGGGTATTCGCGATTGGAAAATCGTCATCGACAAGGCCGGCCTGAAGGCCGAATGACCTTCTGACAGAGATCAGGCGCTCGGCGCTGCGGCCGAGGTTGAAGTGATTGCCTGTGCCAATGCCACATATTCGACCACCGGCACCTCTTCGGCGCGGCGTTGCAGATCGAACTGCCCAGCGAAACCACGTGCGCTCAGCCAGATGCCCAGGCTGTGGCGCAGCAACTTGCGGCGTTGTGAAAAAGCCGCTGTCACCAGTGAGCCAAGCAAGACAGGATCCACGACCGGCGGCCTGGCATAGGGCTGCATGCGCACGATTGCCGAGTTGACTCTGGGTGGTGGATCGAAAGCTTCGGGCGGCACGTCCAGCACCGATTCAATCGCATAGCGCCATTGCAGCATCACCGTCAAACGGCCGAAATCCTTGCAACCCGGGCTTGCAGCCATGCGGTCGACCACTTCCTTTTGCAGCATGAAATGCTGATCTACGACATGGTCGACGAAGCCGAGCAAATGGAACAGGATCGGCGTCGAGATGTTGTAGGGCAGGTTGCCGACCACCCGCAGTTTCTTGCCCTTGGCAAGGGCCAGCGCAGCGAAATCGACGCGCAGCACGTCGGACTCGATCACGTCAAGCCCCTCGCGTTGGCGCAGACGCGCAGCGAGGTCGCGATCAAGCTCGATCACGCTGAAGGGCTTGATACGTTTGAGCAGCGGCAGCGTCATCGCTCCGAGGCCGGGGCCGATCTCGACCAAGGCATCGCCTTGGCGCGGATCGATGGCGTCGACGATGGCTTCGATGATGTTGACGTCAGTCAGGAAATGCTGGCCGAAGCGCTTGCGCGCCAGATGCTTGGCCACGCGGTCAGTCCTGCCACTCACGCAACTCGACAAAAGCGCGGGCGCGCAGATCCTTGACCCAGTCCTTGTAGGCATCGTCGTACTTCTGCTCACGCAAAGCGGTACGCGCCTGCTCACGCAATTGCTTGACCTCGATCTCGGTCGTACGGCGTTCCAGCACCTGGATCAGGTGCACACCGAAGCGCGACAGCACCGGTGCGGAGATGCCGCCGATCGGCAAGACATTCATCGCCTCCTCGAACTCGGGCACGAAGCCCCCTGGCGCAGTCCAACCCAGTTCGCCCCCTTCGGGTGCGCTGCCATCCTCGGAATTTTCGCGCGCGACTTTTTCGAAGCTTGTGCCCCCCGTTTCGATCAATCTCTTGAAATCGGCCAGACGACGCGCCGCCACCTCGGCGGTCAACTGCGGCGAAGGGCGCAGCAACACATGCCGTGCGCGGGTCTGGACCACCGAGGTCAGTGAAGCAGCGCCCTGCTGATCGAGCAGCTTGAGCAGATGAAACCCGGCGCCTGACCGCAGCAGTTGCGGACTCATTTCGCCGACCTTCACGCCCTTGATCGCTTCGATGAAGAGGTCAGGCAGACGATCAGCCTGCCGCAATCCGATCTCGCCGCCGCGTTCCTTGTTGCCGTCTTCGGAGATTTCCTTGGCAACTTTTGCAAAGTCCTCGCCAGCCTTGATCCTTGCCAAGGCGCTTTCTGCGCGGGCCCGACGTTCGGCCACCAAACTGTCAGCAGCACCTTCGGGCACGGACACAAGAATCTGCGCCAGGTTCAGCTGACCGCCCACACTCAATTGTTCGCGACGCTTGTCCAGGTACTGGTCGATGTCGCCATCGGTAATGCGGATGCGGGCCTGGACTTCGCGTTCACGCACCCGCTCGGTCAGCAACTGGTCACGCAGGTTCTCGCGGAAACGCCGGAACTCCATGCCTTCAACCTTCAGCCGTTCGCGCAACTGCTCCAGCGTCAGCTTGTTCTGGGCCGCCACATTGCCGACCACCCGGTCGAGTTCGGGCTCATCGACCTTGCTTCCGCTTTCGCGGGCGTAGGTGACGAGCACGCGATCCTCGATCAGCGCTTCCAGCGCCTGCTTGCGCAGCACCAGCGTATCGGGCATCAATTCGCCGCGCTGCTTGGCGTCCTGACGCAAGCGTTCGGTACGTTGCACCACCTCGGTGGCAGCCACGACGTCCTGATTCACCACCGCAGCGATGTAATCGCCAGGCAGCAATTGCGCTGCTCGGGAATCGACGGCCAGCGTCAGCGTTGCCAGCAAGGTGGCGCCAGCCATTGTGAGAGAACGGATCAACATATCAGTCATAGGGAGCTTCTGTGCTTGCAGAGCGGTCGGAGCTCAGCTGTCGGTAACCAGGGATATTGTCCCTCAAGACCTTGAGCGCGTTGGAACCCAGTTGGGACAGGCCTACCAGTTCCAATTGCAGCATCAAGCGCGTGTTCGTTTCAGCCAAGCCGGTCGAGAGCCTCTCGGCGCCGAAGCGCAACAGCCAGCAGCCTGCATCGTATTCAAAGCCCAGCACCGAATCGGTCAATCTGGCATCTCGCAAGCTGTACTGAAGTCGACCAGCGCTGTACCAGGCGCCGCTACAGGAGCCACGATTTCGCCCAGCCTCCTGGCGGGTTAGCGGCCATTGCCAAGCCAGTTCGACCTGTTCGCTCTGGCCTGCGGCCAGCCGGTAGGCCAGGCTGACCGTGCGGAACGACCCCGGCGAATAGCGCAGGCGCGAGACATTGCGCACCATGCGGCCGGTTTCGGGGTTGTATTCAAGCGTGCCATCGGCCCACCATTGCTTATCCAGTTGCACGGCACCGAGCAGCAACAGGTCGGATACTTTTTGCGTCACCGGCACGCCATCGGGCGTGATGCGCTGGTCGCGAAACAGGAATTGCTGCACCAACCCCAGACGCAGCAACTCCTCGCCCTTTTCCGGATTGACCCAGCGGCTGGTCGCACCCACGGTCAATTTGTTCGCATCGGAAACCCGATCGACGCCAGAAAACTGGTTCCCGGCATAGACCGAATCAAAGTTGAAATCCTTCGGTGCGGCATCGAAATTAGGCAGGTTCTGCTGCGCCACATAAGGCGTATTGATATAGAGGAATCGAGGCTCGACCGTCTGGCGCAGCTTCATCCCGAACATCTGGGTGTCGCGCTCGAACACCCAGCCGTGATCGACGCTGAAGGTCGGCAGGACCCGGCCCATGCTGCGCCGCCCATCGGCCTGCTGCTGGTCTAGCGTGTAGCTGGCAGCATTGACCGCCAAGCTCGGCACCAGCCACCAGGCCGGGCCGCCCAGCGGCAAGCTCAGATGCCCCAGCAGGTGCACGCGTTGACCGGTCTGCATTTGGCTCTGCAATGCGTCCGGCGACAGATCGAAACGGTTGTACTCAAGCTCCAGCGCGCCTTCCAGGCGGGCGCTCCGCCCCCAAGGCTGGAATCCCTCCAGCAGCGCGGCATCGGCGGCGGATGTCACCCTCATACCGACCTGCGGCGAGCGCTGATAGGGTGTCACGAAACGGGCAGACGGGTCAGTCCCCTGCAAGGCTTGCCAATGCTGGACTCTGGCATAAGTCTGCAACTCGCCCCAAGACAGGTCCTGGTGACGGTTCAGCTGAAAGTCCCCGGCCAGCAGCCGTTGGGTCTGACTCTGCATGCGCCCCGGCATGTCCTTCCAGTAGTTGTCGTCGGAAACGCGCTCGGCGCGCATGCGATAACGCCAATCAGCGCCGGCATCACCATCCTGCAGCAAGTTGAGCGCCCAGCGGGAGCGATCAGCCACGCGGTCGCCAGGCAACAAATTGAGGTTGATCTTGCCTGCATGCGCCGCCTCAAGATAACGGAATTCGCTGTCCAGACCTGCGCCTCGCTTGCTCATCAGGAACGGTGTCAAAGTGACATCGCGTTGCGGCGCCAGGTTCCAGTAATAGGGCAGCCCCAGCTCGACGCCGCTGCGATTATCCAGGCTGATATTGGGTGGCAACCATCCAGACTTGCGCTGACCGCCAAGGGGGAAGCTCAAGGCTGGCGCGGCCAAGATCGGCAAGCCTTGAAAATGCAGCACGGCGCCGCTGGCAACGCCCTCATTGCGCTCGAAATCCATGTTCAACTTCTTCGCGCTGATCTGCCAGGCTGGCTGCTGATCCTGATCGACCGGGCAACTGCTATAGCTCGCGCCATCGGCGCGCAGATGGTCAGCGTCGATGAAGGTGATCTTGTCGGCCTTGCCACCACCACCGGTCAGCGAAAAAAAGTACGTGGGGCGAAGGAATTCGCCTGCGAAGCGATTGACATAGAGCGTCAGCTCCGGCCCGCGGAACACGCTACCGGCACGGCTGATCGAGACATTGCCCTGTGCATGCGCCCGATCGGTGCCGGGGTCATAGCTGACATTGCCAGCGCGCAGCAGCAACTCGCCGAAGCGCAACTCTGCGTCACCTTGCGCCGTTGCCATCTGATCTATCGGAATGCTCAAGCGATCGGCGCTCAAGACCAAGGCGGGTTTGCTGACTGACTTGCCGCTTGCACCCAGCACCCTGGACGGCCGAAGGTTCAAGGAGACGGCGTCCTGCCCGGACTCCGCAGCGCTGAGCAGCGCCGGCGCAAACAAGCAGGCCCAGACCCACCGACGCCAGATACTGGCCGGAATCAATCGAGATAAGGACGATGGGAATTGGCGCAGCACGGCGTCTGGATGAATGGACGAAGGGGAAGTTTGCGGGCCCGACCGGGGCTAAGCCAACGGAAAAGTAAAATCGATTATCCATGAGGCCCGGGCCTCGCCGAACAACCGACAACGGACCCAGATGAATCCTCACGACAACGATGATCTAGCCGGCGAAGACTGCTTTCTCGCCTGGTTACGGCCGCTGCTGCCACTGCCTGCACTGCGTGCCGCGCAAGCGGAAGGTCCGGCCGCATGCGACCGGCTGATGCGGGGCGCCACTCAATCGCTCCTGCAATGGCAGATCAATGTCGATGCGACAAGACTGGCTACTTTCGATGCCGAGGAGGTGCAGCGCGAGTTGCAACAATTTGTCGATAGTTGCGTGCAAGTCGAGTTCGGCAGGCAGTGGAATGAAACCCAGACCAAATGGTGGCAGCACAGTTGCCAGATGCTGATCGACAACCTCAGCGCCCAGCCGAAACTGGCCATGCATGGCGATTGTGCTGCGGGCGGCGCGATGCTCGGACCGATCAGCCATGACCTGGCCGCCTTGCTGCGCGATGCCGACATCAGCTGGGACGAAGAGCAGGAACTCGATTGGGCCGTGCGCTATTGGGAGCAGGCGCGCCGTGCTGGCCTGCCAATCGATGCCGACTTCGGTGAGTTCTGGCGCCAGCTCGAATGGACCGGTCTGCAGCGCCATCTTTCACAACTGGGCCAATGCTGCCGCCGCAAGCAGGCCGGCAGCCACACGCCAGATGCCGAACGGATAGCGCGCTTGCTGGCCTATTCGATCAAGGTCTCGACGCGCTATGTGCAGTTGTCGCCGCTGACCCACTTGCTGCAGGACCTGCAGGGCAATCTGGTCGAGACCGGTTTCACAATGCGCTGAACGGTCAGGGATGGGCCGCCATCACCTGCGCCACTGCGGCGGTCAAACGCTTGCCGTAAGGCACATGCAGGAACTCGTTCGGGCCATGGGCATTGCTTTTCGGGCCCAGCACGCCACAGACCATCATCTGCGCTGCGGGGAAACAGTTCTGCAACATGCTCATCAATGGAATCGTGCCGCCCTGCCCGACATAGCCGACCGGCGCGCCGAAATGCGCCAGGCTGGCGGCATTCACCGCCGCGCTGAGCCAGGGCGATAGCTCGGGCGTGTTCCAGCCGGTAGCGCCATAAGCACCGGCGCGGCCGTCGGGCACGAAAGTGACCTTGGCGTTGTAGGGCGCGTTGTCCTCGAGCAAGGCCTTCAACTGCAGCGCCGCCTGATTGCCGTCGATCAGTGGCGGCAAGCGCAGCGACAGCTTGAAAGCGGTATGCGGCCGCAGCACATTGCCAGCGCTTTGCATCTCGGGCAAGCCGTCGACACCGGTGACCGACAAAGTCGGCCGCCAGGTGCGGTTGAGCAAGACCTCGACCGGCACATCAGTCACCGGCAACACCGGGCCACCATCGGCACCGCAGGCCCAGGGCAGGCGCTTGTAGACCTCGTCCTTGAGGATCGCCGCAGTCGCTGCGGCCTGTTCGACCCGATTGGCGGGGATCGCGCAGTGGAAGCTGTCGGGCAGCAGGCGCCCGGTCTTGCTGTCCTCGAGCCGGTCGAGCAACTGGCGCAGCACGCGGAAGCTCGACGGCACCACACCCGAACCTTCGCCCGAATGGATGCCTTCGGTCAGCACCTCGACCTTGAGCACGCCGCTGACCATGCCGCGCAGCGAGGTGGTCAACCAGAGCTGCTCGTAATTGCCGGCGCCCGAGTCCAGGCAGACCACCAGCGAGACCTGGCCGAGCCGGTCTTTCAACAACTCGATATAGGCCGGCAGGTCGAAGGAGCCGCTCTCCTCGCAGGTCTCGATCAGGCCGACGCAGCGCGGGCGCGCAATGCCCTGTTGGTCCAGCGCCATGATTGCCGTCAGCGAGGCATAAACCGCATAGCCATCATCAGCGCCACCGCGACCGTAAAGCCGGCCGTCCTCATATTTCGGCGTCCAGGGGCCAAGGTCATTGCGCCAGCCGTTGAACTCAGGTTGCTTGTCGAGGTGGCCGTACAGCAGCACCGTGTCGGTGCAATCGGCCTTGGTCGCCGGCACCTCGAAGAAGATCACCGGCGTACGGCCCGGCAGACGGATGACTTCGAGCTTGAGCCCGGCCACCTTGCAGCCTTCAACCCAGGCGGCCGCCTCGCGCAAGACCTGATCGATATGGCCATGGGCCTCCCAATCGGCATCGAACATCGGACTCTTGGCCGGAATCGCGATATAGCGGGTCATTGCCGGAACAATCTCCTCATCCCAGAGGCGGGCGGCAAATGCGCCGATGGCGCTGTTGTCATCAGGCTGCAAGGGCAGCGACAAGTCACGTGCATTCATGGGGACTCCAATCGATCAAAACAGTCGTTCAACCAGGACTCCAACGCGGCATAGACCTGCTCGCGCTCGGATTCGTTGAAGATCTCGTGAAACATGGCCTCGAAGCATAGCGCGCGCAATGAGGCCGGCGGCGCAGCAGCGGCAAAGGCTGCGCTGCCAGCCGGCGCCACGCAGCGGTCGCTGCCGGCCCAGAGCAGCAAGGTCGGGGTTTTCCAGGCCGGCGCATGGGCTCGCAAATAGAGACCGCCATCGACGATCAGCTTCGCCAGCGCCGGCGTGATGCGGTCATGCACCAAGGGGTCGGCCTTGTAGGCCTGCACCACCGCCGCATCGCGCGAAATCCATTCGGGATTGAGCCCATTGCTGACCGCCAGATGCGGCGCCAGCGCCACACCCAAGCGCAGTTGCAGGCGCTGCCATAGCGACATGCCGGGGTCAAGCGCCGGCGAACTCAGCACCAGCCCGTCGACCAGCCTGAACCATTGCGGCAGTTTTTCCAGCTGCGCTCCGGCCAAGCCGCCGGCGACAAATCGCGCCGCGATCAAACCGCCCATGCTGTGGCCCAGCAGCAGCAAAGGGCCGGTGCCCAGCAAGGCATCGTCGCGCACCGCATCGATCACCAGCGCCAGATCCTGCAACAGCTGCCCGGCATCGGCGACATCGCCGCGCGCGCCGCCTGAAGCCCCATGGCCGCGCAAGTCGAAGCCGGCGACATGCCAGCCCCAGGCATTCAAGCGCGCGGCCATGGCCTCATAGCGGCCGATATGTTCGCCGAGTCCATGCACAATCAACAGGGTCCCGCGCGCCTTGCCCTTGCCAGGTTTGATCCATTGCCGCCCATGCAGCGGCAATCCGTCGACAGTTCGCAAATTACGCATGGGGGCAAGTGTAGGCATGCTTTGGCAATCAACAACCCGGTATTCGAGCAATGAACGATTTTTTCAGCCTGAACCTCAACCCGGACGGCGTCGCCCATCTGGTCCTGAACCGGCCCGAGCGGATGAACCAGATGGTGCCGGAATTCTTCCCGGCGCTGCGCGACAGTTTGCGCGAGCTGCACGACAGCGGCAGTGCGCGTGTGCTGGTGATCTCGTCGACCGGCAAGCATTTCTGCGCCGGCATGGCGCTGGAAACCTTCGCCGGCCAGGGGTCGATGCTCGACACCAGCAACCCGCGGGCACGCCTGAGCTTCCAGGATTCGCTGCGCCGTTTGATGGACTGTTTCACCGCGCTCGATGAAGCGCGCTTTCCGGTGCTCTGCGCGATCCAGGGTGGCTGCATCGGCGGCGCCTTCGATCTGGCTGCGGCCTGCGACATCCGCTATGCCAGCGCCGATGCCTTCTTCAGCGTGCAGGAAATCAATATCGGCATGGCGGCCGACCTCGGCGTGCTGCAGCGGCTGCAAGGAATCATGCCGGCTGGCCTGGCACGCGAGCTGGCTTATACCGGTGAGCGGCTGACGGCTGAGCGCGCGCTGGCTGTCGGTCTGGTCAATGCGGTGCTGCCCGACGCTGACAGCCTGCTGGCCCATGTGATGCAGGTCGCAAAGAAAATTGCCGGCAAATCGCCACTGGCCGTGGCCGGCAGCAAACTGGCCCTGAACCATGCCCGCGACCATGGCGTGGCGGCCTCATTGCAGCAGATGAGCTTGCTGCAGAGCGCAATTTTCGACCAGACCGAAATGGGCCTTGCGATCGTCGCCTGGAAAGACAAGCAGCCCGCCGATTTCGAACCACTGGCCCCCATCGGCAAGCTCTGAAAAACTCACCAGGCCAGGCCCGGACGCTTCGAGGATTGACCGCCATCAAGTCCTGCCTGCGACCGGAATGCGCCAATCATCCTGCCCCTTAATGGTCAGGAGACTGGTATGAAAATTTCATCGATTTGCAGCCGCCGCATCGTCAGCATCGACGCTGGCAGTTCATTGATCGAAGCGGCTGCGCTGATGCGCGAGCAGCATGTCGGCGCGCTGGTCGTGACCAGCCAGACGCCTGAAGGGCCAGGCGTTGCCGGCGTGGTCACCGACCGTGATCTGGCGATCGATGTGCTGGCGCGCGGGCTCGATGTCGCCACCGGTCCGATCGGCAAACTGGCCCGGCGCGAGCTGGTCAGCGTGACCGAAGATCAGGACATCTCGGCGGCGATTGCGCTGATGCGTGAGAGCGGCGTGCGCCGCTTGCTGGTGACCGATGCCGAAGGCCGGTTGACCGGCATCGTTTCACTCGACGACATGCTCGACGCCTGCGCCGAGATGTTCAGTGGCCTGGCGGCGGTGATGCACAGCGGCATCAGCCGCGAGACTGCTGCGGCTCGCCCGATGCCACCCGCACCCGCGCTGCGCATCCCGGCGATGGGCACGGCGGGTTGGCGGATGTAGTCACCCGCCTTGGGTGGCCGGATCAGACTGCGGCCAGCGCCTGCTCGAGGTCTTCGAGCAGATCGTCGATATGCTCGATACCCAGCGACAAGCGCACCATGTCAGGCTTCACGCCGGCTTTGGCCAACTCGGCCGGATTCAACTGGCGGTGCGTGGTTGAAGCCGGATGGCAAGCCAGCGACTTCGCGTCGCCGATATTGACCAGTCGCGTGAACAGCTTCAGCGCATCCTGGAACCTCGCTCCAGCTTCCAGACTGTCGGCGGCCTTGAGGCCAAAACTGATGATGCCCGAAGCCCGTCCACCCATCAGCCTGTTCACCAGACCATGGTCTGGATGCTCGGGCAGACCGGCATAGTTGACCCAGCCAACCTTGGCATGAGATTGCAGATGCTTGGCGACCTTCAGCGCGTTCTCGCAGATGCGGTCCATGCGCAGGGCCAGCGTTTCAATCCCCTGCAGGATCTGGAACGCCGCCATCGGGCTCAGGGCTGCACCCATATTGCGCAAGGGCACGACGCGGGCCCGGCCGATATAGGCGGCAGCTCCCAGCGCTTCGGTATAGACCACGCCGTGATAGCTGACATCAGGCTCGTTCAGGCGCTTGAAGCGTTCCTTGTGATCGGCCCAGGGGAACTTGCCCGAATCGACGATGATGCCGCCGATCGTCGTGCCATGGCCGCCGAGGTATTTGGTCAATGAATGCACGACGATGTCGGCACCATGCTCGAACGGACGGCAAAGGTAAGGGCTTGCGACCGTGTTGTCGACGATCAGCGGCACGCCATGGGCATGCGCGACTGCGGACAGCGCCGCCAGATCGGTGATATTGCCCAGCGGGTTGCCGATTGTTTCGCAGTAGACCGCCTTGGTGCGCGCGTCGATCAGCTTGGCAAACGATGCCGGGTCACGGTAATCGGCAAAACGCACCTCGATGCCCATCTGCGGGAAGGTATGGGCAAACAGGTTGTAGGTGCCGCCATAGAGCGTCGACGCCGAGACGATGTTGTCGCCGGCCTCGGCAATCGTCTGGATCGCATAGGCGATCGCCGACATGCCGGAGGCCACCACCAGCGCGGCAATGCCGCCCTCCATCGCCGCGACCCTTGCTTCAAGCACCGCATTGGTCGGGTTCATGATGCGGCTGTAGATATTGCCTGCGACCTTCAGGTCGAACAAATCAGCCCCATGCTGGGTGTTGTCAAACGCGTAGGCCACCGTTTGATAGATCGGCACCGCGACCGCTTTGGTGGTCGGATCCGGCGTGTAGCCGCCGTGAACGGCAATGGTTTCGATTTTCATGGTTTCATCTCCAGACAAGAAATTATCTTAAGGCAAGCTGGCAGCGATCTCCTCCCGGGCAGACCCTGAAGCGATCGGCTTGGCCAGAGCAGTTTAGTGCTTGTTGCCGCGCTGGCCTCGAGGCCTGGGCTGATGCGCCTCGACCCAGTCAAGAAATTCCCTGTACCAGAGTTGCGAATTGCGCGGTTTCAGGACCCAGTGGTTTTCGTCCGGGAACCAGAGCAGGCGGGCCTTGATGCCGCGCGCCTTCAAGGTGTTGTAGTAGGCCAGGCCATTGCAGTCGGGCACCCGGAAATCCTGGGCGCCGTGGATCACCAGCGTCGGCGTGTTCATCTGTGCAGCGGCGCTGGCCGGGCTTTGCCCCAGCACCTTGGCGCTGTCCTTCCAATAAAGCGCGCCGAGGTCTTTCGGGCGCTCGGGGTAAGAATCTGCGCTGAAGGTCGCCACTCGGTCGAACACGCCGGCATGGCAGACATAAGACCGGTAGCGGCCTGGCGTTGGCAGATGGCCGTTCATCCAGGCCACCAGAAAGCCGCCATAGCTGCCGCCGGTGGCACTCAATTTCCTGGGGTCAGCCCAACGCTGCGCCAGCAACCAGTCGCTGCCGGCCTCGATGTCCTGCAACTCGAGTTCACCCTGGCGGCCCATGATGCTGTCGCGAAAGGCAAAGCCGAAACCGCTGCTGCCGTGGTAATTGACCTGCGCCACCACATGGCCGCGCGAAGCCAGCACATGCGGGTTCCAGCGGTAGCTGAAACTATCACCCGCCGCCGCGAAAGGCCCGCCATGAATAACTTGCAGCAGCGGATATTTCTTGCGCGGATTGAAGCCGGCCGGCAGCGTCAGCCACATCTGCACGGCATCGCCCAAGGCGCCGGTCAGGCTGACCTCGCGCAGCTCACCCAGATCGCGCTGCGCCAGCAAGGCATCGTTGAAACTATCGAGCCGCTGTGGCGCCTGGCCGCTGCGTATGACATGCAGTTGCACCGGATGGGCTGCACTGTCGCTGGCATAGACGATCAAGCCGTCGCCGAGACCAAAACCCTGCATCCAGCCGCCTTCGGCCGCCATGCTGAGACTGCCAGCGGCCAGCTCATGGCGCCATAAATGGCAACGGCCGCGGCTCTGTGCATTGAAATAAACCGCGCTGGCATCAGCGGCCCAGCGCAGTGGCGCCTCGACATGCTGGTCGTGGCTTTCACCCAGCGCTTGCCAGCGGCCGTTGAGCTCGACCAGGGCGAGCTGATTGAGCGCGGTGTGGCGCTTGCCGACCTGCGCCGCGGTAGCGGCCAGTGCCAAGCCGTCGGGGCGCCAGCGCGGTGCCCCCAGATCCCAGTCAGCCGAATCGACCAGTTGGGTGACGCGGCGGCTGGCGATGTCGATCAACGACAGCGCCAAGCGGTTGCCCAGCAACGGCCTTGCTGCCCGGTCATGCACAAAGGCGATGCTGCGGCTGTCGGGGCTGGGGTCGTAGACCAGATTACCCTCGGCATCACGCGGCAGCTCCAGATTCTGTCCCTCGAACAGGTCGGTGATCTTGCCGCTGGCCAGGTCAAGCAACAACAGATGCAGCACCCGGCCCATCGGGAGGTTGTGGTCGAAATAGCGGTAATAGGCTTCGCTGGTGGCGTAACCGGTTTCCTTGCGATCAGCCTCGACCTTGTGCCGACGCCCCTGCGCGGCGCTGCCCTTGAGCTCGGGCCAGACCCAGGCGGCAAAGACGATGCGGCGGCCATCGGCCAGCCATTTGAACGATTCAATGCCGGGGGCGAATGAAGTTTTGCGCTGGGCCTCGCCGCCGGCCGGGCTGATCAGATAAAGCTGCGGCGTCGCATCCTTCTGGCCCTGTTGCTCGCGCCGGGCCAGAAAGGCGATCGATTCGCCACCGGGCGACCAAGCGGCTTGGCCGTCCTTGTCGCCGCAATAGGTCAACCGGCGCGGTTTGCCTTCACCGGTCGGCAGCAGCCATAGGCAGGCCGTAGATTTATTCTCTTCCAGGGAACCGCTGGTCACCGAACAGCAGACCTGCCGTCCATCGGGCGAAACTGCGATCTGGCCGATCCGGTCCAGCGCCCAAAGGTCTTGCGCATTCAGCGGCGGCAGCGGTTTTTTCATCCGGCCAGTGTCGCCGAAACCGCAACAGCCGCCCGCCACTTCAAGCGATCGCCAGCACCCGTAATATTTCCGTTCCGTAAGCCTCGAGTTTTTTGGCGCCTACCCCGCTGATCTGCGCCAGCGCGTCGAGGTCTTGAGGGTCCTGGCGTGCCATCTCGGCCAGCGTGGCGTTCTGGAAGATCACATAAGCTGGCAAGCCATGTTCCTTGGCGACTTCGGCGCGCCAGGCTTTCAGATCATCAAAGCGCTGCTGCGCCTGGTCGTCAAGGTCGGTCGGCGCAGCGCTCTTGCGCGATGGCTTGGCGAGCTTCGATTGCCGGCCTTTCTTCGGGGCGACGGTCGGCACTCGCAGCAGCAATTGCACTTCGCCCTTGAGCACCGAGCGGGCGCTATCGGCCAGGGCCAGGGTCATGTAATCGCCTTCGGTGACGACATGGCCGAGCGCGATCAACTGCCGCAGCACGGCGCGCCATTGCTGTTCAGGCAGGTCGGCGCCCACCGCCCAGGTGCTCAGCGATTGGTGGCCATATTGCGCCACCTTGTCAGTCAGTTTGCCGCGCAGCACATCGATCAAATGACCGGCGCCGAAACGCTGCCCGCCGTTCTGGTGAAAGCGGTAAATGCAACTGAGTACCTTGCGCGACGCATCGGTCGCGTTCCAGGTGGCCGGCGCAAACAGGCAGTTGTCGCAATTCCCGCAGTCGCTGCTGGCCTCGCCGAAATAGCCAAGCAAGCGCACGCGCCGGCAGTCGGTCGCCTCGGCCAGGGCCAGCAAGGCGTCGAGCTTGCCCCGCTGACCCTGCTTGAACTCCTCTTCAGCCGGGCTTTCGTCGATCATGCGGCGCTGGTTGACGACATCGGCCAGGCCATAGGTCATCCAGGCGTCAGCGGGGGTGCCATCGCGGCCGGCACGGCCGGTTTCCTGGTAATAGCTCTCGATGTTCTTGGGCAGATCCAGATGCGCGACGAAGCGCACATCGGGCTTGTCGATGCCCATACCGAAGGCGATCGTCGCCACCATCACGACGCTGTCTTCGCGCAGAAAACGGTCCTGGTGCCGCTGGCGCAGCGCCGCATCCAGGCCGGCGTGATAGGGCAGCGCCTTGATGCCCTCGGTTTCAAGCCAGGCGGCGGTTTCCTCAACCTTCTTGCGGCTCTGGCAGTAGACGATGCCCGCGTCGTCGCCATGTTCATCCTGGATGAAGCGCAACAGTTGTTCGCGCGGCTTGTCTTTTTCAACGATCGAATAGCGGATATTGGGCCGGTCGAAGGAAGAAATGAACAACTGCGCTTCTTCGAGCTTGAGCCGCTCGATGATGTCGGCGCGGGTCAGGTCGTCGGCAGTCGCGGTCAATGCGATCCGCGGCACATCGGGGTAGCGCTCATGCAGCAGGCTCAAGGCCAGATATTCGCTGCGGAAGTCGTGCCCCCATTGGCTGACGCAATGCGCTTCGTCGATCGCAAACAGGCTCAACAGGCCGCGTTCATGCAGCGAGTCGAGTTGCGCCAGAAAGCGCGGATTGGTGACGCGCTCGGGAGCGGCATAAAGCATCACCAGGCGGCCGCTCATCATCTCGCGCTCGACCTTGCCGGCCTGCTCGCTGCTCAGCGTTGAATTCAGAAAAGCGGCATGCACGCCGGCTTCTTCGAGCGCGCCGACCTGGTCGTGCATCAACGCGATCAAGGGGCTGACCACCACGCTGACGCCCTGCCCGGCACGGTGTCTGGCGATCGCCGGGATCTGGTAGCACAGGCTCTTGCCGCCGCCGGTCGGCATCAAGACCAGCGCGTCGCTGCTATTGCAGAGATGGTCGACGATGGCTTCCTGCGCGCCGCGGAAGGCGCCGTAGCCAAAGACTTCTTGCAGGATCGAAAGGGAAACGGGAAGATGGCTTGAATGGGTCATGTAGCCCGCTATTGTCCCGGAGATCAACGATGACCGAAAAATCCGCCGAACTGCGCAGCCAGCTGATCCGTAATTTTCCGAGCCTGCCGCGCCAGCGATTTCTGCGCGCGCCGCTGTACGACAGCATGGTCGCCAGCGTCTCCGATGGCACCGTGGCGCGCAAGCTCGGCTGCGGCGTCGATACCCTGGCCCCGGGTATGCAAAGCTGTCCCTACCACTTCCACCATGGACAGGAAGAAATGTTCATCTTGCTCGAGGGCCGCGGCACGCTGCGGGTGGCCGGTGAATTGCTCGCCATCGAAGCCGGCGATGTGATATTCATCCCCTGCGGGCCGGAGTATCCGCACCATATCGTCAACACATCGGATGCCGAACTGAAATATCTGTCGATCAGCACCCAGGAGCAACCCGAGGTCTGCGAATATCCGGACTCGGGCAAGTTCGGCGTCCAGGGCGCGGGGGCTGCCTTCATGCAGCGGCGCGAAAACAAGCTCGACTATTGGGATGGAGAACCCTGACCCGGCTTGCACAACGGCATAATCCGGCCATTCACCAGTCAAACAGGAGGCGGAGGCATCATGGCATCGGTCAACAAAGTCATCATCATCGGCAATCTGGGGCGCGACCCCGAACTGCGCTACAACCCCAGCGGCGTGGCGTTTTGCACCATCAGCCTGGCAACCACGCGCAGCTGGAAGAACCGTGAATCCGGCGAAAAGCAGGAAGAAACCGAATGGCACCGCGTCGTCTTCAACGACAAGCTGGCCGAAATCGTGGGCCAATATTGCAAGAAGGGCAAACCGCTCTACGTCGAAGGCCGTCTGCGCACCCGCAAATGGACCGACAAGGAAGGCAAGGAAACCTACACGACTGAAATCATTGCCGACCAGATGCAGTTGCTCGGCGGCCGCGAGGGTGGCGACGAAGGCGGCGGTGGTGGCGGCGGTTACGCTGCGCGCGGCGGCCCGGCGGGTGGCGACGAATATGGCGAGCCCGCCCGAGCCCCGGCAGCGCGTCCGGCCACAGCCCGCACCCCCGCTGCACGCGCGCCTGCCGGCAAGCCGGCAACCGGCTTTGACGACATGGAAGACGATATTCCGTTCTGATCCCGGATCCGGCCTGGATCGAAGCCAGCCGCGCAGCAGCGCCGCTGGCTTTTTTTATGCTGCGCCCAAGGGATGCTATGCATAACTCAACGCGAGTTTGTGCAGCGCGGATCGGGATGGGATGCAAGGCGCATTTTGCGGCCAATAGCGCGTGCTATTGGCAATAAATGCAACGCCGCAGACCACACGAGGCCGCGGTAGCACAAGTCGTGAGGGGTGATGCAGAGCATCC
>CAMDHE010000086.1 GCA_945898095.1 Roseateles toxinivorans
AACGCGGATGTGTGCAGTGCGGACCGGGATGGGATGCAAGGCGCATTTTGCGGCCAATAGCGCGTGCTATTGGCAATAAATGCAACGCCGCAGACCGCCCGGGGCCGCGCTAGCACAAGCCGTGAGGGGTTATGCAGAGCATCCTTAGCAAGTCGGCCATCTGTTTCGGCGCTTTGCCGCCGCGGAGAATGGCCAAAGCAGTGCACAGAGCTTTGATGCCCATTTCGATGCGTTGCTGAGAACTTACCGTCGACAGGCAGGCACAATGCGGGCGATCCATGGACCTATGCATGAGCCCGACTGATTCCGCTTTCCACCGCTGCGTGGCCTCATCTTGCTGAAGAAGCCTTGGCGCCGCACTGCGATGGGGCTGGGCGGCTTTGTCCTGAGCCTGGCGCTGACCTATCTGGGCCTGCTGGCGGTGACTTTTTTCATCGGCCGGGTGGTGCCGGTGGATCCGGCACTGGCCGTGGTTGGCGACCGCGCCAGCGAGGAACAGATCGCCAGGGTGCGCGAGGAAATGGGGCTGAATCAGCCCTTGCCGCGCCAGTTCCTGCTTTACGTCAGCAAGGTGGTGCAGGGCGATCTCGGCGTCTCGCTGCTGACATCAAGACCGGTGCTCGACGACATCGCGCGGACTTTTCCGGCGACGCTGGAACTGGCCAGCGCGGGCATCCTGATCGGTGTGCTGCTGGGCGTGCCGCTGGGGGTCTGGGCGGCGGTGCGGCGCGGGCGTTTTGCTGATCAGCTGGTGCGAGTGATGGGCCTGATCGGCTATTCGGTGCCGATCTTCTGGCTCGGCCTGATGGGGCTGGTGTTGTTCTACGCCAGGCTCGGCTGGGTGGCCGGCCCCGGGCGCATCGACATCGCTTTCGAATACAGCATCGCGCCGGTGACGCGCCTGATGCTGGTCGACACTGCGCTGGCCGGCGACCTGCCGGCATTTTGCAATGCGCTCGCCCATCTGGCCTTGCCGGCGGCGCTGCTTGGTTATTTTTCGCTCGCCTATATCAGCCGCATGACGCGCAGCTTCATGTTGAAAGAGCTGGGGTCCGAGTACATCATCGCGGCGCGCGCCAAGGGCTTGAGCGAGTCGCGCATCATCTGGCGCCATGCGCTGCGCAATGCCGCGGTGCCGCTGGTCACGGTCATCGCCCTGAGCTATGCCGGTCTGCTCGAAGGCTCGGTGCTGACCGAGACGGTGTTCGCCTGGCCGGGCCTGGGCCTGTACATCACCAATTCGCTGCAGAACGCCGACATGAATGCGGTGCTGGGCGGCACGCTGGTGGTCGGCTCGGTCTTCATCGCGCTGAACCAGTTGTCCGACCTGCTCTACCGGATGCTTGATCCGCGCACAAGATGAGTGCTGAAACCTTGACCCAATGGCTGCTCAGCGAGCAACCGCAATCGCGCCGGCAGGCGGCGCTGGGCCGGGCTTATGCCGGCTGGCGCAGTTTCGCGCGCAACCGGCTGGCCCTGCTCGGCCTGCTGCTGGTGCTGGGCCTGATCCTGCTGGCAGCGCTGGCGCCCTGGCTCGCACCTTACCCCCCCGATGTCGGCGACCTGATGACGACCCGGCTGCTGCCGCCTTCAGGTGCGCATTGGCTGGGCACCGATGACCAGGGGCGCGACATCTATTCGCGCATCCTTTACGGTGCGCGCATCACGCTGTTCATCGTCACGCTGGTGGCGCTGCTGGCCGCGCCGATCGGTTTGCTGGTCGGCACGCTGGCCGGCTACCTTGGCGGCTGGGCCGATGCGCTGCTGATGCGCATCACCGACATCTTCCTGGCCTTCCCCCGGCTGATCCTGGCGCTGGCTTTTGTCGCCGCGCTCGGCCCCGGCATCGAGAACGCGGTGCTGGCGATCGCGATCACCTCCTGGCCGCCTTATGCGCGGTTGGCAAGGTCCGAGACGCTGACGATCCGCCAGGCCGATTACATCGCCGCGATGCGCTTGCTCGGCGCTTCGCCCTGGCGCATCGTGCTGCGCCACATCATGCCCTTGTGCCTGCCGTCGGTGATCGTGCGGGTGACGCTGGACATGGCCGGCATCATCCTGACCGCTGCCGGTCTGGGCTTTCTCGGCCTTGGTGCCCAGCCGCCCAGCCCGGAATGGGGCGCGATGATCGCCGCCGGGCGCGCTTATGTGCTCGACCAATGGTGGGTCGCCGCCGGCCCCGGCCTGGCGATTTTCATCGTCAGCCTGGCATTCAATCTGCTCGGCGATGGTCTGCGCGACGCACTCGATCCGAGAGCCACGCCATGAGTGCAACCGAAGGCTTTCAGGCAGCGCAGCCATTGCTCGAAGTGGAGAACCTGCGCGTCAGCTTTCGCGCTCGCGACGGCGCCTTGGTTGAAGCGGTGCGCGGCGTCAGCTTCACGATGGGCGCCGAGCGACTCGGCATCGTCGGCGAATCGGGGTCAGGCAAATCGCAGTTGGGCCGCGCGATCCTCGGCCTGTCGGCGCCGGAAGCGATCGTCAGCGCCGAGCGGCTCAAGTTCAAGGGTGTCGATCTGTTGCAAGCGAGTGCCGCCCAGCGCCGCCTGATGCTGGGCCGGCGCATGGCGATGATTCTGCAGGACCCCAAATATTCGCTCAATCCGGTGCTGCGCATCGGCGCGCAGATCAGCGAGACCTTGCTGACGCATCAGGCCCTGCCTGCAGCCGAGGTCAGGCGACTTGTGCTGCGCTCACTCGCCGATGTGGCGATCACCGACCCGGCGCGTGTTTGTGAGCTTTACCCGCATCAGCTGTCGGGCGGCATGGGGCAGCGCGTGATGATGGCGATGATGCTGATCGCCGAGCCCGAATTGTTGATTGCCGACGAGCCGACTTCGGCGCTTGATGTCACCGTGCAGTTGCAGGTGCTGGCCATCCTCGACCAGCTGACTGCGCAGCGCGGCATGGGCTTGATCTTCATCTCGCATGATCTGCGGCTGGTGGCGAGTTTTTGCGACCGCGTGCTGGTCATGTATGCCGGGCGCATCGTCGAGGAAATCGCCGCGCAGCAACTGCAGCAAGCGCGCCATCCCTACACCCAGGGCCTGCTGAACTGCCTGCCGCAATTGCAGGCGCAGCGCCACCCCTTGCCGACGCTGCAGCGTCAGGCGGATTGGCTGCTATGAAGCTGGGGCTGGAGGTGAAAAACCTGCAGGTGCGCTATGACGAGTTCACTGCCCTGCATGACCTGAGTTTTGCCATCGCGCCGGGCGAGAGCTTCGGGCTGGTCGGTGAATCGGGCTCGGGCAAATCAACCGTGTTGCGCGCGATCTGCGGCTTGGCGCCCCTGCACGCTGGCAGCGTCAAACTGAGCGGCGAGGGTGCGTTGCCAGCGCCGGGCAGCAAGGCCTTCCGGCGCAGCGTGCAGATGGTTTTTCAGGACCCCTATGGCTCGCTGCATCCGCGCCATACGGTCGACCGGATTCTGGCCGAACCACTGGCGATCCATGGCATCAGCGACGCCGAACGCCGCATCAACGACATGCTCGACGCGGTCGGCTTGGGGCGGGGCTTTCGCTGGCGTTATCCGCACCAACTGTCGGGCGGCCAGCGCCAGCGTGTCGCGATCGCCCGCGCCTTGATTCTGGAACCTTCTTTGCTGCTGCTTGACGAGCCCACCTCGGCGCTCGACGCTTCAGTGCAGGCCGAGGTCTTGAACCTGCTGGAGTCGCTGCGCCGCGAGCGCGGCTTGAGCTTCCTGATGGTCAGCCATGATCTGGCCGTCGTCACCCATCTTTGCGAGCGCTTGATGGTGATGCAGTCCGGCCGCGAGGTCGAAACGCTGTCGGCCCAAGCGCTGGCGGCGGGCCGCGTCGAACGCGATTACACCAAGCAGCTGATGCGCGCAGCCCAGGGCTTTCAGCGTCACGCCGCACCTGCAGGGCAAGCGCTACGTCCTTGACTTCCATCAAGGGTGGAACTGGCCTTTGCCAGATGATCGGCGTCTTTGCCCGAAGCATCAGCCATGATTTCATTCAGAACCGCCCTGTTCCTTGTCACCGCCGCTCCCTTGCTGGCATTTGCCATCGAAGCGCCCAATCTGAAGGGCGAAGTGATCGACATCAAGAACGTCGACAGCTACACCTATCTGCAACTGAAGACCGCGGACGGCAAGGTCTGGGCTGCCGTGCCGACCGCTGCGGTCAAGAAAGGCGCGCAGGTCACGGTCAGCAAGCCGGTGCTGATGCAGAACTTCGAGAGCCGGACGCTGAAGACCAAATTCGACAAGATCTGGTTCGGCAATCTCGGCGATTCTGCTAAACCGCAAGCCGCGCTCAATGTCGCAACGGCTGCCACTGGCGCAGCGCCGGTCAGTGTGACCAAGGCCAGCGGCGCCGATGCGAAAACGGTGGCCGAATTGGTCAAAGGTCGGCTCGCATTGAAGGACAAGCCGGTGCAGTTGCGCGGCCAGGTGATGAAGGTCAGCTTCGGCATCATGGGTAAGAACTGGCTGCATCTGCAGGACGGTTCCGGCAATGCCGCCGATGGCAGCCATGACATCGTCGTGACCAGCAAGGACAGCGCGGCCGTCGGTGATGTCGTCACCGCGCAGGGCCTGGTTCGCACCGATGTGAATCTTGGTTCGGGCTATGTCTATGCGGTCCTGATCGAGGATGCTGCGCTGCGCAAATGAAGTTCCGGCCTGTCTGGGCGGCATCGATTCGGGTCTGTTGACAACGATTCAGTGACGGATCTCCAGTTACACAGTAAAATCCGCGATTCGTCTGAAAACCAATTCCTCTGACCGGAGCCAAACATGGCCAACAAAATAGTTACCGAAGCTGATCGCCGTGCCACTCCCCGGCCTGCAAGTCCTGTTGGCGTGACCGCCACCGCTGGCCATGGCCAGAAGCGCAGCCTCGAGCGCGGCGCCCATACCCGCAGCAAGAAGAATCCGGGCAAGCGCCCAAGCAAAGGCGGCTGATAGCCCGCTGGGCAGGCTGCTTGCCAGCCCTGCCCGCATTGACAACAGGTCCTCTCGTTTGAAAGGGCCTGTTTCTTTTTCCCCGATGCAATCATGCTGCGCCTGACCGAACTCCGTCTGCCGCTGAACCATGGCGAGGATGCGCTGCGCCCTGCCTTGCTGCAGCGCCTGGCCTTGGCGGATGCTGCGCTGCTGGGGTTCACGGTCTTCAAGCGCAGCTATGACGCGCGCAAGAAATCGGCTGTACAGCTGATCTATACCGTCGATTGCGAACTCGCCGACGAAGCGGCGGCCTTGCAACGCTGGGCCGCCGACCCTCATGTCCGGCCGACGCCCGATATGAGCTACCGCTTTGCCGGCCATGCGGGCGCTGACTTCTATGCCGCTTCAAGGCCGCGCCCATTGGTGATCGGCTTCGGCCCTTGCGGCATTTTTGCGGCCTTGATCCTGGCGCAGATGGGCTTGCGGCCGATCGTGCTTGAGCGCGGCAAGGCGATGCGCGAGCGCACCAAGGACACCTGGGCGCTGTGGCGCCAGGGGCAGTTGGACCCCGAATCGAATGTGCAGTTCGGTGAAGGCGGCGCAGGCACTTTTTCTGATGGCAAGCTTTGGAGCCAGATCAGCGATCCGCGCCATCTGACGCGCAAGGTGCTGGACGAATTCGTCAAGTCCGGTGCACCGGAAGAAATTCTCTTTGTCGCCAAGCCGCATATCGGCACGTTTCGCCTGGTCACCGTGGTCAGCCGGATGCGCGCTGAAATCGAAGCGCTGGGCGGCGAGGTCCGTTTCGAGCAGCGTGTCAGCGATGTCCTGATCGAAGACGGCCCGGCGGGGAAATCGATTCGCGGCGTGACGCTGGCGTCGGGCGAACAGATCGATGCCGACCATGTGATCCTGGCGCTCGGCCACAGCGCACGCGACACTTTTACGATGCTGCACCAGCGCGGCGTCCGCATGGAAGCCAAGCCGTTTTCGATCGGCTACCGCATCGAGCATCCGCAAAGCCTGATCGATCGCGCCCGCTTCGGCCCGAATGCCGGCAACCCGATACTCGGCGCTGCCGATTACAAGTTGGTCCACCATGCGGCGAACGGCCGATCGGTCTACAGCTTTTGCATGTGTCCCGGCGGCACGGTGGTGGCGGCGACCTCGGAGGTCGAGCGTGTCGTCACCAACGGCATGAGCCAATATTCGCGCAATGAGCGCAACGCCAATGCCGGCATCGTCGTCGGCATTTCGCCCCAGGATTACCGGCAGGACGGCCTCCATGAAGGCCTGGTCAACCCGCTCGACGGCATGGCTTTCCAGCGCATCTGGGAGTCGCGCGCCTACCAACTCGGCGAAGGCGGCTATCGCGCGCCGGGCGCGCTGGTCGGCGATTTCATCAAGCGCCAACGCAGCAGTGCGATCGGTTCGGTCGAGCCTTCGTACAAGCCCGGCGTCACGCTGACCGATCTGGCTGAGCCGGGCCGCGGCAGCCTGCCCGACTATGCGCTCGACGCGATCCGCGAGGCGCTGCCAGCCTTCGAGCGCCAGATCAAGGGTTTTGCGATGCCCGACGCGGTACTGACCGGCGTTGAAACGCGCACTTCATCGCCGCTGCGCATCAACCGCGGCAGGAATCTGCAAAGCGTCAATGTTGCCGGGCTGTATCCGGCCGGCGAAGGTGCCGGCTATGCGGGCGGCATCATGTCGGCCGGCGTCGACGGCATCGAAGTGGCCGAAGCGCTGGGGGCGGCAATGCTTGAAGCCAGGATCCAGCGTCCCTAGCGCTGGCAGGCGCCGTCTTCTTCGCTGCACATCGCGTCCAGAAAAGCCGTATCCAGGGTCTGCCCTGGCAGCAGCAATTCCTCGTTCGGCCAGCGCTTGAGCAGATTGCCATTGGCCACGCCGACCCGGTTGACCTGCTGGTAGGCGCGCCGATGTTGCATCGTGATGCCGGCGTTGGCGTTGGCAATCAAGCGGCTTTCACCGAGCTGCCAGGGCTCGAAATAAGCGTTGGCTGCCAGGTCAACCTGTCTGAAATATTCGCGCGCCGCTTCCGCCTCGAGGTTGCGCCGCACGCTGCGGTTGATCAGACCCTGCAAGGGGTCGAGCAGCGCATCGTCGCCTTCGGCCAGGGCTGCGCAGTCGATGATGGCCGGGCTGCCGGCTAACTCACTCGGCAGCATCTTGAGCATCGCGGCGACCACCTCCCGGTGCGGTGCCACTGCCGTGGCGACCGAGCGGGTCACGTTTTGGTAAGGGCAGCGGATTTCGACGAAGCGGGGTTTTTGCGGGCCCGAGCAGCCGTCATGGTGGTAATACTCGCCTTGGCTGAGCCGGCCTTTGCTGGAGCGGCCGCGCACATCGCGATAGCTCGGGTGACTGGTCGGCAGATTCAGGCAGACCACCAGACCGGTCGCATCGATCAGGTCGTAGAAGGCCTCACGGCAAGTTGGCGCCAGCAGGAAGTCGTGCAGGTAATCGCTCTGCTGGTCGGCCGCCAGATCGGCCAGCCCTTCGAACACCAGCACGAATTGCTTGGGGCGGCGGGTCGTCCAGCGTTGACCTCCAAAGTCGAAGATAACGCCGATTCCTGCCGTAGGTGCTGATTTTTCAGCGTGAACAAAACAAGCATTCATCTGCAGTCAGGGCATGATCGAGGGCGGAGTCGCGGGGCTTGCGCAGGTCAGCTTTCGGCTGAAAACCAGGACTGTCCGCTTGGCGGAGGTTCTGGTGTTTTGGTTCAGCTGGAACAATTTGCGCAATGCTGTCAAAGAATGATTGTCCCTCAAGCCAAAGATTGATCGAGCGATGCGATTTGCTCTGAACCAGCCGCTGGCCTCGCTGGAAGGTCCCGGGCTGCGCCGCTGCGTGACGCTGGCGCTGCTGCTGCATTTGCTGGTGATCATCTTGTTCGGCAGTGCGCCGGCCGGCATGGCGCTGCGTGGTGATGGCGTCTGGGGACGCTTGAGCGTCAGCTTGACCGGCGGCGAGACGCCGAGCAAGGTTCCGACAGCCAGCCTGGAGGCTTACAAGGCGCAAGGAGAACCGCAGCGCTCTGGTGGATCCCAGCGCGAGGCTGGATCGCCGCGCGCAATGGCGCCGCAGCAGGCCGCCCCGGCCGCAACGCAGGGCGAGGCCCTGAACCCGGAAAATTCCGCGCAGCCCGGCGACGCCGCTGCGCCAGCCTTGCCTACCATGCCCGAGCTGCCGCAGCCGACCGCGATGCCGGCAGCAGCCTTGCCCGCGCAGTCGACGCTGGCCCCGCCCACTGCCGCTTTGCGCCGCTTGTCGAGCGAGTCGATCGGCCGGCCCAGGCTCGAGCGCGCGGCCAAGTTGTCGGCAATCGACGCGGCGGCCGAACAGGCGGTTCAGCCGATCACGTCTGATTTGCCGGTGGCGGAATCGGCCAAGCCCATCGCGCCGATCACGCCGGCGCGCATCGTCACCCTATCCGACCTCGCCGCGCCGCCAACATCGCGGCAAGAGCCGGTGCAAGCCATGGCGCCAGCAGCAAGCGAGCCGGTGGTGGCAAAGCTTGCGCCGCTGCAGCCCTTGCAGCCCTTGGAGGGAAATACCCCGCCGCTCAGCCAGGCCGGCAGCTTGGCCGGGGCCACGCCGCAGCTCGCGGGACCTGTTGCTGCCGAGGCCAAGCCATCGCCCGCTGCAGCGCCGCCGGTCGCAACCGCGCCGTTGGCACCAAGGCTGAATTTGAATCTGCCGCGCGGCGGCGAGACTTCGCGCGGGGCCTCGCAGGGCCTGCTGCAGATACTGCCGCGTCCGCCCGAGCGGCCCTCCAGGCTGGCCGAAGAAGTCGCCAGGGCCGCCAAGAAAGACTGCCGCCAGGCCTACAGCGGCATGGGCTTGCTGGCGGTGGTGCCGCTGGTCGCCGGCGCAGTCAAGGGTGACGGCTGCAACTGGTAGCCGGGTACATTCAAGCCCTTGCAGCAGAAAAGCCGCGGCCATGCTGCAGCCATGAAAGTTTCACTCAAGGAAAACCGATGATCACTCTGTATGACTACGGCATGGCGCCGAGCCCGCGCCGCGCGCGCATCCTGCTGGCTGAAAAAGGCATCAGCCATGCAACAGTCAGCGTCGACCTGACCCAGGCTGAACAGCTTGGCGCTGCCTACCGTGCGATCAACCCGCAATGCACGATCCCGGCGCTGCAGTTGGAAGACGGCGCGGTGCTGACCGATAACGCCGCCATCACCGCTTATCTGGAAGCGCGCTACCCCGAGCCGCCTTTGCTGGGCCGCACGCCGCAGGAGAAAGCCGAGATCGCCAGTTGGAACTGGCACTGCGAATTCGACGGCCTGATGGCTGTTGCCGAAGCGCTGCGCAATGGCTCGCCAGCAATGAAGGGCCGGGCCCTGCCGGGGCCGGTCGACTATGCGCAGATTCCCGAACTGGCGCAACGCGGCCTCGACCGCATTCAGCGCTTTTTCGATGCGATCGATGCGCAGTTGGAAGACCGCGACAGCATTGCCAGCTGCGGCTTCAGCATCGCTGACATCACCGCCGTCGTGGTGGTCGACTTCGCGCGGGTTTTGCGCGTGCGGCCGGGTGAACAGCATCAGAACCTGAAGCGCTGGCGCGCCGCGATGGCGCTGCGTCCTTCAATGGTGCTGTAACCGCCCAGTCCCCTCGATTTGCCCTGCCCGGCAGGCTGATAGATCTGATCTATATAATATCATTCGATAGTATTAATTAAAAAATTCAAATTGCTGAATACCGGATCGATCGACCCTTTACGCAATTTCGGCTTCCTGATCCGGGATCTGTCGCGCCTGTACGCGCGCAATTTCGAACGCCATTCGGTCGACCTCGGCCTGACGCTCGATCAATGCAAGGCGCTTTGCTATTTGCAGCGCAATGAAGGCATTTCACAGGTGCGCCTGGCCTATCTGACTGACATCGATCCGATGACGCTCGGGCGCCTGCTCGAACGCATGGCGGCCGATGGCCTGATCGAACGCCGGCCCGACCCCAGCGATGGACGTGCGCACCAACTGTTCCTGTTGAACCAGTCCAGTCCGGTGCTGCAGGAAATCTGGCGCGTGTCAGATGATTCCCGCGCTGAGTCGATGGCCGGCTTGTCGGGCACTGAGCGCGAGCAGTTGCTGCATTTGCTGCAGCGGCTGCATGTCAACCTCGATGAACTGATTCCCGGCGCTGCTGACCGTATCGGTGGCGCCTCCAAAAACAAAAAACTGACGGTCGCGAAACCATGATGCTGAACAGGCCCTTCTCAACCGTCCCGCAGCCGATCGGGAGTTCGACTTGCTGGTAGGCATCGTCCGCATTGCGCTGCAGCGGCCCTATACCTTCGTGGTGATGGCTTTGCTGATGTTGATCATCGGCCCGCTGGCTGCCTTGCGCATGCCGACCGACATCTTCCCCGAGATCAGGATCCCGGTGATCTCGGTTGCCTGGCAATACACCGGGCTGTCGCCCGAGCAGATGTCGGGCCGCGTCCTGATGCCCTTTCAGCGCAGCCTGACGACCACGGTCAACGACATCGAGCATATCGAGGCCAATTCCTACGCCGGCATCGGCATCGCCAAGATCTTCTTTCAGCCTGGCGTCAATATTGCGGTGGCGAATGCACAGGTCACCTCGATCGCGCAGACTGCGGTCAGGCAGATGCCGCCCGGCATCACCCCTCCGCTGATCCTCAACTACAACGCCTCGACCGTGCCGATCCTGCAGCTCGCGCTGTCGGGCGCCGGGCTGTCCGAGCAAAATCTGTTCGACCTCGGGGTGAACATGGTGCGACCGCCGCTGGTGACGGTTCCGGGTGCGTCGATTCCCTGGCCCTATGGCGGCAAACAGCGGCTGGTGCAGATCGACCTCGACGTGCAGGCAATGCAGGCGCGCGGGCTCTCGGCGGTGGATGTTGCGAGCGCGCTGGCGGCGCAGAACGTGCTGGTGCCGATCGGCACGCAAAAGATCGGCGGCCTTGAATATTCGCTGCGCCTGAACAATGCGCCGGTCGAGATCAAGGGCCTGGCCGACCTGCCGATCAAGGTGGTCGGTGGCAACATGAGCTACATCCGCGATGTGGCCAATGTGCATGACGGCAATTCGCCACAGACGAATATCGTCCATGTCGACGGCGCGCGCTCGGTGTTGATGTCGGTGCTGAAAAACGGCGCGACCTCGACGTTGGCGATTGTCGACGGCATCCGGGCCAAGCTCGGCGACATGAAGGCCTCATGGCCCGAGCAGTTGACGGTGGTACCACTCAACGACCAGTCGATTTTCGTCCGCGCGGCGATCAGCGGCGTCGCGATCGAGGGCATCATTGCGGCGGCTTTGACCAGCTTGATGATTTTGTTGTTTCTCGGAAGCTGGCGTTCGACCGTGATCATCGCAGTGTCGATCCCGTTGTCGATCTTCGGCTCGATCATCGGGCTGGCAGCGATCGGCGAAACGCTCAATATCATGACCCTGGGCGGTCTCGCACTGGCGGTCGGGATTCTGGTCGACGATGCCACGGTGACGATTGAAAACATCAACTGGCACCTCGAACAGGGCAAGGATGTCGAGACCGCCATCATGGACGGCGCGAACCAGATCGTCACGCCGGCATTCGTCTCGCTGCTGTGCATCTGCATCGTCTTCGTGCCGATGTTCTTCCTGCAGGGTGTGGCGCGCTTCCTCTTCGTGCCGATGGCCGAAGCGGTGATGTTCGCGGTCGCCTGCTCGTTCATTCTTTCGCGCACCTTGGTGCCGACGATGTCGAAATACCTGCTGCGCCCGCATGCACCTCATACCGACATGCATGGCACCGAAGCTGCCTTGCCGCCGACCCGCAACCCGCTGGTGCATTTCCAGCGCGGCTTCGAATTGCGCTTCGAGCGCTTCCGCGATGGTTACCTCGATCTGCTCAAGCTGGCATTGCGCCATCGGCCGGGGTTTGTGGCCGGCTTCATGGCTTTCGTGCTGGCGTCTTTTGCCTTGCTGCCATTCCTTGGCAGCAACTTCTTCCCGGCGGTCGACGGCGGCCAGATCCTGCTGCATGCCAGGGGGCCCTCCGGCACCAGGGTGGAGGAATCCGCAGTTCGTTTTGCCGCCATCGAGGACGCGATCCGTCGCGTCATTCCTGCTGATGAAATCAGCACCTTGGTCGACAACATCGGTCTGCCGCCGAGCAGCATCAACCTGACCTATAACAACACCGGCGTCGTCGGCACCCAGGATGGCGACATCCAGATTGCCTTGCGCAAGGACCATCGGCCGACCGCCGACTATGTGCGCGAGTTGCGAGAGTTGCTGCCGCGCGAATTCCCCGACACCATCTTCTCCTTTCCGCCTGCCGACATCGTCAGCCAGATCCTGAATTTCGGTGCGCCAGCGCCGATCGACTTGCAGATTCGCGGCAACAACCTGACCGCCAATTTCGCCTACGCCAACCAGTTGCTGAAGGCGATCAAGCGCATCCCCGGCGTCGCCGATGCGCGCATCCAGCAATCGAACCGGAGCCCGGTGTTCGAGGTCAATGTTGACCGCACAAGGGCCCAGGATCTCGGTCTGACTGCGCGCGATGTGACCAACAGCCTGGTGATCAACCTGGCGGGCAGCAACCAGGTGGCGCCGACCAATTGGCTCAATCCAGCCAACGGTGTGTCCTACCCGGTCGTGATGCAGACACCGCAGTACCAGCTTGATTCGCTCAACGCCCTGGCTAACCTGCCGGTCAGCGGCAGCAGCGGCAGCGCGCCGCAGGTGCTCGGCGGCCTGGCAACTTTTACCCGTAACAACGCCAATACGGTGCTCAGCCAGTACGACCTGCAGACCCTGGTACAGATCAACGCGACCACGCAAGACCGCGACCTCGGCGCGGTGGCCGACGAAATCCGCCGCGTCATCAAAGAGACCGCGGCCGACGTGCCCAAGGGCTCGTCGGTGGTTCTGCTCGGCCAGGTGCGGACGATGGAACGGGCTTTTTCCGGGCTGCTGTTCGGTCTGCTCGGTGCGATCGTGCTGATCTATTTCCTGATCGTGGTGAACTTCCAGTCCTGGAGCGACCCGTTCGTGATCATCTCGGCCTTGCCGGCAGCGCTGGCAGGAATCATCTGGATGCTGTTTGCAACGCACACGACGCTGTCGGTGCCGGCCTTGACCGGCGCCATCATGTGCATGGGTGTGGCCACCGCCAACAGCGTGCTGGTGATCAGCTTTGCGCGCGAGCGGCTCGAGCAACTCGGCAATGCGGTTGACGCTGCGATCGATGCCGGCCTGGTGCGTTTCCGCCCGGTCTTGATGACGGCCCTGGCGATGATCATCGGCATGCTGCCGATGGCCCTGGGCCTGGGCGAAGGCGGCGAGCAGAACGCGCCGCTGGGCCGGGCCGTGATCGGTGGCCTGCTGTTTGCCACTATCGCCACGCTGATGTTTGTACCGGTTGTTTTCAGTCTTGTGCACGCGCGGCATGGCAAACCTGCCCTGCCGGACGCTGCCATTGGAGTAAATCATGTCGCCTGATACTGCGCGGCTGTCGCGCCGCAAGTTGCAAGTCTCTGCCCTCGCCCTGGCGCTGCTGGCCGTCTTCATCGTCGTCAGCGGCATCACCACGCGGCGTTCTGAAGCCGCGCAACTGCGCGAGCGCGCCGATGCCCGGGCCGTGCCGACTGTGGCGGTGATCACACCAGGCCAGGCCGGTGCGGCATCGACGCTCGATCTGCCGGGCCGCATCGAAGCCCATGCGCGGGCCCCGATCTACGCCCGCGTCAGCGGCTATCTGAAGAGCTGGCAGGTCGACATCGGTGCCAAGGTCAAGGCCGGACAGTTGCTGGCCGAAATCGAAACCCCCGATCTCGACCAGCAGTTGCTGCAAGCCCAGGCCGAGCTCGCCAGCGCCAAGGCCAATGCGGCCTTGTCAGCCAGCACTGCCAAACGCTGGCAAGCCCTGCTCGCCAGCGATTCGGTGTCGCGCCAGGAGGCCGATGAAAAAGCCGGTGACCTGAACACCAAGCAGGCCATCGTCAACGCCTTGCAGGCCAATGTCGACCGCGTCCTGACGCTCAAACGCTTCACCCGCATCGTCGCGCCTTTTGATGGGGTCGTCACTGCACGCAACACCGATGTCGGCGCCTTGATCAGCGTCGGCGGCGCGCCAGGCTCCGAGCTCTTCGTGGTCTCGGATCTGCAGCAGCTGCGGGTCTATGTAAGCCTGCCGCAGACCTATGTCAGCGTAGTCAAGAAAGGCACGAAAGCGCGCCTGAGCGTGCCTGAAAGCCCGGGCATTTTCCATCCGGCCACGGTGCAATCGATGTCGCAGGCGATCAGCGGCGGCAGCATGCTGATCCAGCTCGCCGCAGACAATGCCAAGGCAGGGCTGCTGCCAGGTGGATTTGCCAAGGTCAGCTTTGATCTGGAACGCAAAGTCGGCGGCTTCAGCGTCCCGCCAAGCGCGCTGATCTTTGGCCAGGCCGGGCTGCGCGTTGCCACCGTCGGGGCCGACAACAAAGTGCTGCTGAAACCGGTCAGCATCAGCCGCGATCTTGGTGCAGTGATCGAGCTGGCTGCCGGACTTGCGGCCGAAGACCGGGTGATCGAAAGCCCGCCCGACGGCATCACCAACGGCGACCTGGTGCGGGTTGCTGCGGCCAAGCCGGTCAACTCTTCAGGAAAGCCCGCCAGTGCAAAGCAATAAGGCAAGGCTTGCTTGCAGTCTGTTGTGCTTGGCGCTGGGCGCCTGCACGCAAACGCCCTTGCTGAAGGTTCCGGCAGTTCCGATGGCCGGCGCTTTCAAGGAAGCCGGTCCCTGGACCGCCGCCAAACCCGCCGACCACCTGCCACGACAGGCCTGGTGGACCCTCTACGGTGACGCCGACCTGAATGCCTTGCAGCAGCGGCTGATCGCCAACAGCCCCGATCTCGCCGCGGCGTTGGCGCGCTATCAGCAGTCGAAGGCCAGTGCCGAACAGATCCGTGCCAGCCAATTCCCGACGCTAAGCACCTCGCTGAACACACAGGGCGTCCGGCAGTCGCAGCAGCGGCCGCTGCGTGTGCTCGGATCCTCGTCGCCCGATTACTACAAGTCGACCACGCTGGGCTTTGATATTTCCTATGAAGTCGACCTGTGGGGGCGGGTGAACCAGTTGGTCGCTGCAGGCCTGGCGCAGGACCAGGCGGCGCAAGCCGATCTGGAGTCAGCGCGGCTGATCCTGCAGGCCCAGCTGGCCGACAGCTATATCGCGCTGCGCGGGCTCGACCGCGATGCGGCCTTGCTGCGCGAGACCGACAAAGCCTATGCCCGCGCGCTGGAGATGGTCACCCGGCGCCGCGACGGCGGTGTCGCTTCCGGGCTCGATCTGGCGCGCGCGCAAGCCCAGCTCGAGGCCACGCGCTCGCAAGCCCGTCAATCCGATGCGCAGCGGTCCTTGATCGAACATGCCATCGCCGCCCTGGTCGGCGAGACCGCGTCTGGCTTTGCCTTGGCGCCACGCGTTACCGACATCGTGTTGCCGGATATTCCGACCGGTCTGCCTTCGACCCTGCTGCAGCGCCGCCCCGACATCGCCGCCGCCGAGCGCCGCGTCGCTGCCTCCAACGCCAGCCTCGGCGTGGCCCAGGCCGCCGTGTTTCCAGCCGTCACGCTCAGCGCCTTGCTCGGTTACCAAAGCAGTGATGCAGGCAGCCTGATCCGGTCGCCGAATACTTTCTGGGCCATCGGCCCGACCCTGGTGGTGAATTTGTTCGATGGCGGCCGGCGCAAGGCCGAGATCAACCGTGTGCAAGCTGTGCTCGACGAGACCGGTGCCCGCTACCGCAGCGTCGTCATCGGCGCGTTCCAGCAAGTCGAAGACAGCCTGGTGCAATTGAAGCAATATGGTGCTGCCGCCCGCTTCGAAAGCGCAGCGCTCGTTGCCGCACAGCGCTCGCTCGAGCTGGCTGATTCTCGCTACCGCGAAGGCGCAGCCAATTACCTCGAAGTCATCAGCGCCCAGACCACCGCGCTGCAGGCACAGCGCAACGCGCAAGACCTGTCGACCCGGCAAAAGCGCGCCAGCGTGCAGCTGATCCGTGCGCTCGGCGGCGGCTGGACTGCTGCGGCTGAATAGGGCGAATCAGCGTTCTTGAATTGGGCTGCATGTTCGGCCGACTTGACGGGTTGGCTGGCTGCCATGCTGCGCTCATGTCCCCCGGCGCCTTCGCCGCCTCCTCCTGTACCCTAGATTCGGCAGTTGACCGCTTACCACCGCCGCGAAGGTTTCATGCCTGCTGAGATTTCTCCGCCCGCCTGCCTTCACCCAACGAGTGAGAACGCTACGCAGCCGATTGAGCCGCGCTACGGCACGCTGGCTGCGTTGCTTCTCCTGGTGGGCATCAGCCCACTGCGTCGGCGCGCCTTGCCAGCGCACCGCATCGCAGCCCACTCGGCCGTGTCCAACTACCGAATCTAGGGTCACTTCGCTTCGCAAGACACCCAGCCAGCGCGTTACGACAGACCCGATTGGAAATCATGGCCAACGCAAATCTGCATTGTTGCAATCGGCAAGCTCAGAGCAGCGGGTGAGTGGCGTAGCGAAGTCAAGGAGGAGGACCGGACACAGTCCGGTCCGGGGGACATGAGCGAAGCTGCTCGCCCGCTGTTCTGGGCTGCATGTTCGGCCGACTTGACTAGCCATTGGGCTGAAACAATCATGGCCCGCAACAACTCACTCAAGGCTCAGGGTGCTGGTCATGCCTGCGTCTGCATCCAGCTTTTCAAAACGTCATTGATTCGGGTCTGCCAGCCGCTACCGGACGCCTTGAATTTTTCCACCAAGTCGGCATCCAAGCGCAAGGTGATTTGCTTCTTGGTACCACTGCCCAGCGGCCTGCCGGGTCGACGCATCATGCCAAGTTCGAGGGCGCTCGGCTCGTAGGTGTCGGGGTCTTGGGCGATACCCGCGGCAATAGCGGCATCTTCGGTTGGCGTTGGCAGAACCAGCACCAGACCACTTCGGGTTTTAACTGTTTGTTTCATAACTTTTGACCTCTCGGCTATTGGCTTTTCTCCAGCTGATGATGCGGCGCTCAGTCGGGGCATCAGCAGGACGGTCGACAAACACCACGCAATACAGGCGGTTTCCAGCAACTGCATAGCCAAACTGGCGCAGTTCGCCATAGTCTCGGCGGGTGTCCGGCTTGCATTCGAGGGTGTCCCACTCAAGCCCCTCAGCCAGCGCCAGCGACAAACCATGTTTCGCCTGATTGGACGAATCCTTTGCAGAGGAGTAGGTGATCCTTGTCATGTTTTATTGTAGTTACGTTTATTAATATTGCAAGTCACCCAGCGACTACCCCAAGTACTCCGGTCCAACCTGACCGCTGATCCTGGATTCAATAGTTGACCGCCCTGCATCGCCTCGGAGGCTTCATGCCCATCGAGATTTCCCTGCCCGACGGCCGCCACCCGAAGGCGCGTCACCGCGGACCTGGTTGGCAATCATGGCCAACGCAAATCTATGTTCGCGCAATCGGATTGCCCAGAGCAGCGAGTGAGTGGCGTAGCGAAGTCAAGGAGGAGGACCGGGCACAGTCCGGTCCGGGGGACATGAGCGAAGCCGCTCACCCGCTGTTCTGGGCAGCTTGTTCGGCCGACTTGACGCGCTGGCTGGCTGCCATGCTGCGCTCATGTCCCCCGGCGCCTTCGCCGCCTCCTCCCGTACCTTGGATTCGGCAGTTGACCGCTTTGTAACAATGCACATGATTCGCAAGAGCCAGATGCGCCGGCCCACCGGCCCACCGGCCCAACCGTGTCCGCAGCGGACCAGTTCTACAGCCTTGCTGCTTGAAAACGCGGCCAACGAAACGGCTTTTCTCGGCCATACTCCACTAACGCGACAGAACCGCGAGCCCGGCATACCGCGTATCGATACCGGCAGCTATCCAGGTAGCGTTCCTTAGAAAAAAACATTTGTAGGGCGAACTAGCTCAGCAAGTGGATTTTTCCTGAACAACAACCACACGGGATCTCAGGAATGTCTACCGGCGGGCATAGCAATCTGTCTCGTACCCGTGAGATACTTGTATCTCATTTGTGCTTAGGAGAAAACCCATGAGTGCTGTTTCTATCCGTCTTCCCGACGATGTATCCACTCGGCTGCAGGACTTGGCCCAACGCACCGGGCGCAGCAAGACCTTCTACATGATCGAGGCCATCCGTGAGCACCTGGATGATCTGGAAGATTTGTACCTGGCAGAAAAACGATTGATTGAGGTTCGGGCGGGTCGCAGCGAGGTCCACAGCTTAGAAGATGTGGAGCGCGACCTTGGCCTGGCAAATTAGGTTCGACGACGCATCCCTCAAGGATCTGGCCAAACTCGACAAACCCGTTGCCAAGCGGATCGTCCAGTTCTTGCGCGAGCGCGTTGCGGCTCTCGATGACCCTCGCAGCATTGGTGAAGCCCTCAAAGAATCCAAACTGGGTGAGTTCTGGAAATACCGCGTAGGAGACTACCGGATCATCAGCAGCATCGAAGACGGCGAATTGCGCATCCTGGTGGTCAGGATTGGCAATCGGCGCGAGGTGTATCGATAGTTCTCACCGCGCCGCGCGACACGAAGTGCCTCAATCTACCTTTGAGGATGTGAATTTTAATTGCCACCAGTTTGACATTTAAACCATAAATTGGACTATTGCCATGATTTTGGCACTTAAAAGCATTGGCGAAATCCTCCAAATGCTGGGCGAGCGAATCACCGAAGAACGCCTGTCTCAGAACATCACTCAGCGTGACCTGGCTTCTCGTTCCGTTGTGGCCTACAGCACCTTGCGCAAGATCGAGAGCAGCGGTTAGGGGTCGATGGGCAACTATGTTGCTTTGCTTCAGGCGCTGAAATTGGTCGATCACCAAGGGGTGAGAACGCTACGCAAGACAGCCAGCCAGCGCGTCCTCGCAGACCTGGTCGGCAATCGTAGTTAACGCAAATCTATGTTCACGCAATCGGCAAGCTCAGAGCAGCGGGTGAGTGGCATAGCGAAGTAAAGGAGGAGGACCGGGCACAGTCCGGTCCGGGGGACATGAGCGAAGCCGCTCGCTCGCTGTTCTGGGCGTCTCGTTAGGCCGGCTTGACGGATGGCAACCAGCCAGCGCGTGCCCCACCCCGCCTGCGGCTTGCCTACCGCGTAACCAGCGGGAAGTTGCCCGGCGCATTGTCGAGCAGGCTGAAGAAGCGACCGAGGTCGATGCGGCTGCCTTCGATTCTGGTTTGATCCGACAGCAGCAAATCTTTGGCGCCGGCGCTGCCGGTCATCATGCGCAGGAAGAATGCCTTGGTCAGCGTCAGGCTGGCATTGGCATCCGGCGCTTCAGGTGCCTGGCGGAAATGCAGCACCGCGTTCTCGATCTGCAACACATAGTTTTGGCCCAGATCCGAAAAAATCAGGTTGATCTTCAGGTTCAGACCCGCGGCTTTCTTGCCGTTGAGCGAGGCCGCCATCGCTTCGAGGAAACGCTCGATCGGTGTGTGCTGAAGCATGTCGAGCATCTTTTCGCGGCTCAAGCCCTTGTCAGGCGGGCCCTGGCGCAGCTCCAATGCGCCGCTGAGGTAGAAGTTGCGCCAGGGCGCTGATTCGGCCATATAGCCCATTTGCTCGAACGAGCGCGCGAGCAACTCGCTGGCGGTCTTGTTCTTTGGCTCAACATAAACGGCATGCTTGAGCAGCTCGGCCGACCAGCGGAACTCACCGGCGTCGAATGCCTTCTGCGCCGCAGCGATGATCTTGTCGATACCGCCGGCGAGCTCGACATAACGCTTGGCGGCATCGACCGGCGGCAAGCTGTCGAGATTGGAGGGATGGGCATCGAACCAGCCGAGATAGAACTGGTACACCGCTTTGATGTTGTGGCTCAAAGTGCCGTAATAACCGCGGTTGTTCAGATAGCTCTGCAGCGAATCGGGCAACTGCAACTGTTCGGCGATCTCGGATGCGCTCAGGCCGGCGTTCATCAGGCGCACGGTCTGGTCGTGGATATAGCTGAAGGTGTCGCGCTGCTTGGTGATCGATTCGCGGATCCTTGCCTGACCCCAGACCGGCCAATGGTGCTGGTTGAACAGCACCTCGGCGTCGGCCGACTGTGCCAGCGCCGCATCCAGGAAACCGGCCCATTTGCTCGCATCGCGGATCTTGGCGCCGCGCAGCGTGTAGAGGTTGTGCAGCGTCTGGCTCATCATTTCAGCGCCGCCGAAGGCCTTCAGCT